>NZ_VDFY01000168.1 GCF_006228125.1 Micromonospora orduensis
GGGCGGGGGGATGTCCTCCTGGGGTTTGCGGAGTTCATGCGGGAGCAGCTCACGGAGCTGTTCCGGCAGGAACGGCAGGTCCAGCAGGCCCATCTTCAGCTGGTTGCGTTCCTGGTAGCGCAGCGGGTCGAAGCGGACCACCAGGCCGGCGTTGCGGCGGTAACCGATGTCCACCGCTCCCTCGGTCGCCGCGTCGCGCAGCACCAGCCCGTCCACCTCCACCACGACCGACGACGAGTGGGCCTCCAGCTCCAGGCGGATCTTCTCGTCCGGGGAGAGCACCACCGACCGGGAGATGCCGGCCATCGGCGCCGACGGGGTGACCACCACCGCGTCCGCCGCCGGGGAGATCAGCGGCCCGCCGGCGGCATAGCTGTACGCGGTGGAGCCGATCGGCGTGCTCACCACCACGGCGTCGGCGCGGTAGTAGCCGTACTGCTGGCCGTCCACCGCGAGGGTGGCGGAGACGAAGCCGGAGCCGGGCTTGCGGACCAGGGCGATGTCGTTGAACGCCACGACGTCGTCGCCGCACACGTCGCAGGCCAGGCAGGCGTGCGACTCGACGGTGAAGTCCTTGGACAGCAAACGGCTCAGCGCGTCGGGCAGCTCCGGCGGTTCGACCTCCACGAGGAAACCGAGCCGACCCAGGTGTACGCCGAGCACCGGCTTCGGGTCGTGGATCGCGGAGCGCAGCGCGCCCAGCATGGTGCCGTCACCACCGATGCTGATCAGCGCGTCGGCGCGGGCGGCCACCTCGCCCTCGGGGACGGGCTCGACGCTGGCCGGTACCCGATGCTTGTCCTCGGCGCGGACCATCAGCGTCTTGCGGTGGCGCGTCGCCCACCGTTCGATGATCCCGACCACCTCGGTGACATCCCGGGTGGGGTGCAGCACAAGTCCCAGCCCCGACACCCGTACAGCTCACCACATCGGTGTCGGAGACGTCCGGCGTACGTCGAAGGTGCGCCGGGTCGGCTAGCCGAGCACCCTGGAGATGATCTCCGCGATGCGTTTGCCGGCCGCGCCGTCCCACATCGGCGGTGTGGGACGCAGGGTCTGTCGTCCCGCCGTCAGGGTGTTCGCCACGGCGTCGGCGAGCGTCGAGCGGGTGACGAGCCGGTTGGTGCCGTGCGTGATGGTGATAGGGCGCTCGGTGTTGGGTCGCAGGGTCAGACACGGCACGCCGAGCATCGTCGTCTCCTCCTGCACGCCGCCAGAGTCGGTGACGACGACCGCGCCGCGTACCAGGCTCACGAACTCGAGGTAGCCCAGCGGTTCGACCACGCGCAGCGCGCGGTGCGAGAGCAGGCCGGCGTTCTCGAGCTGCTGCCGCCCGCGCGGGTGCAGCGGCAGGATGACGGGCAGTTGGTCGGCCAACCGGACGACCCGCGGTTCGAACCCGGCACGGGCGAGGTGCGCGGTGATCGGGTCGACGTCCATCGTGCACAGGCCGTGCCGGGTGCGGGCCGTGGAGTAGAACGCCCCCCCGGTAGTCGGTCAGGATCAGGATTCTGCTCATGTCGATCTTCCTGTCGGCAGATGTTCCGCTGGGGCCGAGGGACCTGGTTTTTACCAATTATCGAAATATATGGCATAAGTCCGAATTAAACTGCGGTCCGCGCGAACATCCCAACCACATCGAGAACGGAGACCTCGTGCTGAGCATCGTGCGCGGCGTGGCGACCACCCTGCGGGACCGGCGAGCCGCCGCTCGGGACCCGGAGGGTTTCGCAAAGTCTCTCGGCGTCGACCTGCGAGGCCGGGTCCGGTTCTACGGCATCGACCGAGCGATGTTCGGCTCCGAGCCGTGGCTGGTCTCCCTCGGCGACAACGTCTACGTCACCGCCGGAGTCCAGTTCATCACCCACGACGGCGGCACGCTGATCCTCCGCCGGGAGGTGCCCGATCTGGAGTGGACGGCCCCGATCACCGTCGGGAACGACGTCTACCTCGGCGTACGGACGACCATCCTGCCTGGGGTGACCATCGGCGACCGGTGCATCATCGGCGCCGGCTCGGTGGTGACCCGCGACATCCCGGACAACAGCGTCGCGGCCGGTGTCCCGGCGCGGGTGATCCGCACCGTCGACGACTACCTCGACCGGATGCGTGCCCGGTCGTTGCGGTGCGGTCACCTCCCGGCCGCCGAGAAGGCCGCCGTCATCCGCCAGATCTACGGGGTGCCCGAACAGGTCGGCGCCGGCCGGGCGGGATTCTGATGCGGCTGGCGGCCGGTCGACCCGGCACCGTCGTCGGCCCGGTGATCCGGGCGGCGCAGCGTCTCGTGGACACCGGTGTCCGGGTACGCCGGGCCATCCGGGGCCTCGCCCTCGCCGGCCGGTTCGCCGCGCGCGGCGACAACTTCACCTTCGACCCCGACGGCGTCTACACCTGCGAGACGATCGAGGTCGGCCATAACGTGGACCTCGGGTACCGACCGATCCTCATGGCCGCCCGGGCACGCATCCGGATCGGCGACAACGTCATGTTCGGCCCCGAGGTGACCATCCGAGGCGGCAACCACCGCATCGACCAGGTCGGCGTACCGATGATCGCGGTCGGAAAGGAACCCGGCGACGAGAGCCACGACCGGGGCGTGACCATCGGCGACGACGTCTGGGTCGGCACCCGGGCGGTGATCCTGCACGGCGTCACCATCGGCCGGGGCGCGGTGATCGGCGCCGGCGCGGTCGTCACCCGTTCGGTGCCGCCGTACGCCGTGGCGGCCGGCAATCCGGCCCGGGTGATCCGACTGCGCTGGCCGCTGGAGACCATCCGGGACCATGAGCGGCAGCTCTATCCGCCCCAGCGACGGCTGACCTCCGCCGAACTGGCCGGTCTGGCCGAACTGCCGTCACCCGGGGCGCGCACGGCGCCCGTGACGAAGTCGCTGACCGCCGCCGTCCAGGCGCGGTAGTCGAAGCAGTGCGCCCGCTCGCGGGCCGCCCGGCTCATCGACCTCCATTCCGGATCGTCGAGCAGCAGCGCCCGTTCGAGCCCGCGCCGGATGTCGTCCGGGCCGGCACCGTCGAGCACGATGCCCTCCCGCCCATCCACGATGTACCGGCGCAGATCACTCGTGTGGTTGAGCAGCACGGGACAGCCGGCGGCCAGACTCTCCGGCACCTTGGACGGGAAACCCGCCTGCGCGTACCCGACCGGCGGGCGGACCAGCACCGAGAAGTGCGCCCGGCCCAGCTCGGCGAGCACCCGGTCGCGGGGCACTCGACCGAGGAAGATCACCTGGTCGTAGAGGTCCTCGGGGCTCGTCGCGTCCAGGTCGGAGAGGGTGTCGGCGTGCTCCCGGCTGATCCCGGCGATCACCAGGCGGACCCGGGATCGATCCTCGGGCGCGAGGCGGCGGATGCCGTCGAGCACCACCGCCAGTTGGTCCTTGGCGCCGGCCGAGCCCGCGTAGAGCAGCCGGAGCCCGTCAGTGAGCGACGGCGGCGCCGGGTCGGCGTAGTCGGCGCAGTCCACCTGGGGCGGAACCACGAGCGTGGGTCGTCCCCGGCCGACGAAGTACCGCTCCAGCGTCTCGGAGATGGCGACGACCCGGTCGGCGAGCCGGCCGGCCAGGAAGAACGCCCACCGGTGCCGGACGAAGTACGGAGTGAGCCAACCCCGGGGGAACTGCGCGCGGTCGTGCCGTTCGAGCACGTCCACGGTCACCGGGCAGCGTACCGCCGTGCGCAGCACCGCCCAGGTGGTGAAGTTCCACAGGCTCAGTGGTAGGTGCACACCGGCCAGCGCCCCCGGGCGCACGCCCGCGCGGCGCAGGGCGGCCAGCACCCGCAGCGGGCGGGTGTACCTGTGCAGCCAGCGGCCCGCGATCCCGCCGCTGACGCGTTGCGGGGGCAGCGTGATCAGTCGTACGCCAGGGGGCAGCTCCGGGTTGTCGGGCGGGCGCGACCCGTCCTGCGGCCAGTCGTTGACCACCAGAGCCGTGCCTCCCGGCGGAGTGGCCGAGCGGGCCAGTTGCAGCAGCCGGTTGGACATGGCGTCCCCGTGGGGGAACCGGTAGGCGGCCATCGCCAGTACCTGGGGCGTCGCGGTGGACCGCAGGGCCGGAATCAGGTCTGTCGTCGTGGTGGGCTCGCCCACGGTCTGCCCCCTTGGTGGGTCGGTATTTTGCCGTTATGGCCGTTTAGTCTAGATGGCTCGGGGCGCCGAGGGCCGGCTCGCGGTGCCGTGTCGGGGGGAAAAGCGCCGACGCTGTGCGTGGTTATTCAACTACACACAGCAACTATCACTGTCGGTCCTCGTTGTACGTGGTGACCTGTGGACGGGCGTGAAGGCGGCACGGCATGCGACGACCGATCACCGCGGAGGCGCCCAGCGGCGAGCGGCCCGGTCTGGTCGTGACCGACCGGCCGGCACCCGGGAACCCCGGCGCGGGCCGATCCCGCAGTCGTGTGCTCGCGGGCGGCATCCTGTCCTCACTGGCCGGCAAGATGGTCGGTCTCGCCGCGCCACTGCTCATCACCCCGCTGGCCTTTCGCAGCCTCGGCGCGGAGCGGTACGGGCTCTGGATGGCTGTCACCTCGCTCACCGGCATGGCGCTCTTCGCCGACTTCGGGCTCGGCAACGGGCTGCTGACCCGGCTGGCCAGACTGCGTGGCACCGGCGAGCGGCAGGCCGCCGCCCGGGAGGTGTCCAGCGCGTACGCGCTGCTCGGCGCCCTGTCCGTACTGCTGATGGTGGCGCTCGTCGCGACCCTGTGGTGGGTGCCCTGGCCGGCGCTGCTGGGTGCCACGGACCCGGCGGTGGCCGGCGACGCCCGGGCGGTGGTGCTGGTCTGCTTCAGTGCCTTTCTGGCCAACATCCCCCTGGCCCTCATCCAGCGGGTCCAGTACGCCCACCAGCAGGTGGCCCAGAGCAACCTCTGGCAGGCCGGCGGCAGCCTCGTCTCGGTCGTGCTCGTCTACGCGGCGGTCACCGGCGGCGCCGGGCACGTGCTGGTCATCGCCGCCGCCGTGCTCGCGGTGCCGCTGGTCAACCTGGCCAACGGTGTCTGCTACTTCGCCTGGCAGGACCGGGATCTGCGGCCCCGGGCGCGGCACGTACGTGCCGAGGTGGCTCGCGGACTGCTCCGGCTGGGCGTCCGGTTCTTCCTGCTCTCCGTGCTCGCCTCGGTGGTGCTCAACCTCGACGGCTTCCTGATCGGCCGGGTGCTCGGGCTGCCCGCCGCGGCGACCTACGCGGTGGTGCTGCGGATGTTCGCCCTGCTGACCCTCTTCATCACGCTTGTGAACCTGCCGCTCTGGCCGGCCAACGGTGAGGCGCTGGCCCGTGGGGACCTCGCCTGGGTGCGGCGCGTGACGCTCCGGATGGTCTGCCTGTCCGCCGGTGTCGTGGCCCTGCCCGGGCTCGCGCTCGTGCTGATCGGCAACGACCTGCTGCGACTCTGGGTACGCGCCGCCGATCTCCCGCCGGTGTCGCCGACCCTCTTCGCCGGGCTCGCCGTGTGGTCGGTGCTGCTGGCCGTCGCGGCGCCCCTGTTCATGGTGCAGAACAGCGTCGGCCTGCTGCGGCCCCAGTTCGTCGGTTGGGCGGCCTGCCTGCTGCTGGCCGTACCGCTGAAGATCGTCCTGGCCGACCGGGTGGGCCTGCCCGGTGTGGCGCTGGCGTCGGCCGTGACCTACGCACTCACGGTGCTGCCGGCCGCAGTGGTCGGCTACCGCCGGGTGGTCGCCAACCGGTCGGCGCGGCCGGAACCGGCCGGCACGGCCGCGACGGCGGTGGGGCCGTGACGGATCGGGCGCGTCCCGACGGCGTCACCTCGCCGCGACCGCCGCAGTTACCATCGGGGGTGCGACGAGCGCACCCGGGTCGGCTCGTCGTCGAGCCTCGTGGGGAACGAGGGGTCATGCTCCGTCACACCGTGCGCGACGCCCACCACTCGACACCTGTCGGAGGCGCCAGGTGACCCGGCCGGTGGTGGTGCAGCACTCGGCCGGCACCCCGGGGGCCAACGGGCCGCTGACCGCCGTGCGGCGCGTGCTCGACTCGCCGCTGGCCCACAGGTACGAGTTCGTCCGGATGCACCAGGACGCGGGCAACGGCAGCCTGAACGTGCCCCTGCTGCGCGAGTGGGTACGCCTGCTGCGACGCGTCCGCCCCGACCTCGTGCACGTCCGGGGCCTGCAGAACGAGGGTTTGCACGGGGTGCTCGCCGCCCGTCTCGCCGGCTGCCGCCGGATCCTGGTCACCGTGCACGGCACCGTCCGTGACCTGCGCCAGCCCGGCCGGCCGTGGCGTCGCCGGCTGCTCGTGCACGGGGCCGAGCCCGCCACCCTGCGGATGGCCAGCCACGTCGGCACCGTCTGTGAGTACGCGGCCCGACGGGACTTCCTGCGTCACCTGGGTGCGAGGTTCGTCGGGGTGATCCCCAACGGGGTGCCGCTGCCGGCGCACCCCCGCGCGTCCCGGGAACGGGTCCGCGCCGAGGTGGGCCTGCGACCCGACGACGTGGCGATGATCGCGGTGTCCCGGCTGACCTGGGAGAAGGGCTACGGCGTCCTGGCCGACGCGCTGCGCCGGTTGCCCCCGTCCACGGTCCGTCGCCCGTACCGGTCGGCCGCCCGCCGGGTGCTGCTTGTCGCCGGCGACGGCCCGGACCGGGAGGGGATCGCGGCGGCCCTGGCCGACACCGCGGGCGTCGAGGTGCGCCTGCTCGGCAACCGACTCGACGTGCCGGACCTGCTCGGCGCGGCCGACCTGTTCGTCTTCCCGACCCTGCACGAGAACCTGTCCAACGCGCTGCTGGAGGCCATGGCGCACGGGCTGCCGGTCGTCGCCTCGGCGGTCGGCGGCAATGTGGAGGTGCTCCGGTCCGGCGGGGGACGGCTGGTGCCGGCCGGCGATCCCGACGCCCTGGCCGGGGCGCTGTCGCCGCTGCTGGACGACGCCGCCGAGCGGCTGCACGTGGGGGAGTTGGGCCGCAAGGTGGTGGCCGAGGGCTACAGCCTCGACGTCATGCTCGGCTCACTCGACCGGGTCTACCAGCGCATCATCGGGGAGCGGGCATGACGGACCGTCGCAGCCCGAGGGTCACGCTGCTGGGCTTCACCGTTCCGGACGACGTGCTCGCCGAGATCATCGCCCGGGACACCATCATGCCGACCCAGACGCACACGTTCGCCTGGGCGTTGGTGCGTGCCCTGCGCGCCGCCGGCTGCCCCGTGCACCTGTTGTCGGCCGCGCCGGTCTCCACCTGGCCGGACAACCGTCAGGTCCGCTTCCGCCCGGGGGCGTTCCGGCAGGACGACGTGGACGGCCACCTGTTGGCGTTCGTCAACCTGCTCGGCCTCAAGCACCTCACCCGGTTCGTCGCGGCGTGGCGCACCGGAAGCCGGGAGCTGCGGGAGCAGGCGACCGACGTGCTGCTCGTGCACGGGGTGCACTCGCCGTTCCTGTGGTTCGGCGTGCTGCGGGCCCGGCGGCGCGGCGTACGGGTGGTGCCGGTGCTCACCGACCCGCCAGGCGTCGCGTTGCCCACCGACGGGCGGTTGGTCCGGCTGCTGCGCGGGCTCGACGTGACGCTGGTCCGGGCCGCGCTGGCCCGCTGCTCCGGCGTGATCGCGCTGACGCCCGCGCTCGCCGACGATTTCGCCCCCGGCCGGCCCCGACTGGTGATGGAGGGCATCTGCGCCGCCGAACCGGCCAGCGTCGACGAGGCGCCGCCGACGGCGACCCGGGACATCGTCTACGCCGGAGGCCTGAGCCGCGCCTACGGCGTCGACCGGCTCGTCGAGGCGTTCCGCGGGCTGCCCGGGGACGACCTGCGGTTGTGTGTGTACGGGCGGGGTGAGCTGGAGGGCTGGCTGCGCGACCAGGCGGCCGTGGACCGGCGGATCGCGCCCCCGGAGCTGCTGCCCCGGGCCGAGTTGCTGCCTCGGCTGTCCCGGGCGAGCGTGCTCGTGAACCCCCGCCCGGTGGATCAGGACTTCGTCCGCTGGTCTTTCCCATCGAAGATCATCGAATACCTGGCCACCGGCGTGCCGGTGGTGAGCACCCGCCTGCCGGGCATCCCGGCGGGCTACGACCCCTGGCTGTCCTTCGCCGAGCCGGACACCGTCGAAGGGCTCCGGACGGCTCTCGGTCAGGTGTTGAGCCTGCCGCCCGAGGTGGCCCGTGCACGCGGCGTCGGTGCCGCCCGGTTCGTATCCGAGACCCGGGGTCCGGCGGCCCAGGGTCGCCGGATGCACGACTTCCTCGCCCACCTCTGCGGGCTGGGCGTCGGGGCGGACGAGCGGGCGTTCGCCCCGGACCGGGTCGGCTGACCCGCTGACGGGTGCCGCTCAGCGCACCAGACCCACGAGGGGCCGCCCCGCCGCGCGGTCCGGCGCGGCCGGTGGCTCCTCGACGGGCGGCTCGGCCAGCGCCACTGGCAGTCGGGACCACAGGGCCAGCGTCAGCCACGCCACCGGGGAGATCTCCCAGTGCCCGCTGACCCAGATCGGCGTCCAGCCGACGATCAGCGCCCCCACCAGTATCCCGTGTTGCCGGCTCAGCCACGGCGCCGCGTCCCGGATGAGAAAGCCGATCAGCGCCGCGAACATCACCATCCCGATCACCCCCAGGTCGTTGCCGAGGGTGAGCACGAGGGAGTGGGCGCCCACCCCGTAGTACGGGTTGGTGCTCGGGAACGCGCCCGCGCCGATGCCCACCAGCGGCGAGTCCCAGAACGACGCCTCGGCGACCGGCCAGACGGCCAGCCGCCCGGAGAGGTCGTCCAGGGGGCGGTCGAAGACGTTCGCCAGCCACTGTGGCTGGTAGCGGGCCAGGTGCCCGAACGGCACGAGGACCAGCAGGGCGGCCGAGACGCCGATGGCGAAGGCCCAGGTGCGGCCGGCCAGCCGGTCCACGACCAGGTACGCCGCGACGGCGACGAGCGCGATCTGGCTGGCGCGCGTACCGGTGAGCATCGTGCCGTACCCGAACAGCGGCAGCAGCAGCCAGAGCGCGGCACGGACCGGGCGGACGCCGACCCGTGCCACCAGCAGCAGGACGGTGACCAGGGCGGCGGTGACCAGGCAGTACGCGGTGTAGTTGACGCCCACGCCCTCCAGCGAGACGCGCAGCGCGGTCTCGTCGAGTCGGCTGGCCCGGATCAGCTCGACCGCGGTCCATCCCGCACCGGCGAGATAGGAGCCGGCGACGAGCAGCAGGCGACGCCGGCTGGACAGCACGTGCCGCGCGGCGATCAGCAGCAGTGCGACGGTCCACCAGGCCCGTACCGCGATCTGGCTGCTCTCGATGTCCCGACTCCACATCAGCGTCGCGCTGGCCCAGCAGCAGATCAGGATCGCGAGGTAGTCCGCCGGGCCGATGCGGGGGATTCGACCGCTGGCCAGCAGCGCGGCGGCGGCGAGCCAGAGCCCGCCCTGGTAGACCAGGTTCGGGTTGACCGCGCCCAGGACGGCGGCGAGGCAGATCGGCAGCACGCTGAACCCGGCGAGGTTCCACCGCGTGCCGGGGGGCGTCGCGGCGGCGGGGCCGCCTGGCCGGGGGTGGCCGATCGGCGACGTGGTCGGTGCGGCGCCGCCCGCGCGTCGGGGCAGTTGCTCCATGATGGACCGCGTTGCGCCGTACCCCTTCGCCACGGGCTCTCCTCCTGCCGAGCGGTGTTCCCGGTCGGCGGATGCCGGACCGTGCCGCAGACGAGCCTAGGGGGAGATCGAGGGAGGTGCCTGTGCTTTAACGAATAAATCGGGCAAATCGCGTGGCCGTCAGCCACGCCCGCGTGCCGCCGCCTTGTTCAGCAGATCCTCGATCTGGTCGACACCGACACGCATCGACATCCGGTCCTGGTAGAGCTGCCGACCCCGGCGGCCCATGGCGAGCCGCTGCTCGACGGGCATCCGGGCCGCGGCGACGAACTGGTCGGCCAGCGTCCGCCAGTCGTCCGGCGGGCAGACCAGCCCGGCCCCACCGGCCTCGACGAGCCGGGCGGCGTCGCCGTCGGCCGACATCAACACCGGCACTCCACACGCGAGCGCGGCCTGCAACTTCGACGGCACGGTCCCGCGCAGCCACGGCAGGTCCCGCAACATGACCAACTGGTACTCGGCGGCGGCGTACAGCTCGGCCATCTCCGCCGCCGGGCGCCGGCCCAGGAAACGGACGTTCGTCGCGCCCAGGTCGTCGGCCAGTTTGCGGGCCTGCTCGGCGCCCAGCCCGGTGCCCACGAAGACCAGGTCCACCGCGTCCGGCGTGGCCGCCGCCGCCCGGATCGCCACGTCGACACCCTGCAACAACCCCAGATTGCCGGCGAACATCACCGTCGTGCGCCCCCGGTGGCCGATCGCCGCACGGGCCGCGTCGGTGCACGGCACCGGCCGGAACAGCGCCTCGTCGGTCCAGTTGAACACGGTGCGCACCGACCCCGGGTCGACGCCGCGCTCGACCACCTGCTCCGCCATCGCGGGAGCGATCACGGCGATGCCCGCGCACGAGTGGTAGATCCGCCGCATTCCCGTGGTGAGGGCCCGGTCCAACACCCGCCCGGCCAGCCCCGTCGGCGCCATCCCCGACGCGGTCACCGACTCCGGCCACAGGTCCTGCACGTGCAGCACCGCCGGCACGCCGCGCAGCAGGCGCAGCAGGCCGGCGGCGGCGTACGAGGTGGGCGGCGGGTGGTAGACGTAGAGGGCGTCGACCCCGCGCAGGTGTCGCGGGGCGGCCAGGGTGCTGGTCGCCGCGAACGACAGGTAGCTCACCGCCCGGCGCAGGCCGGAACGGTCGTGGCTCGGGTACGCCGGCACCCGCCGTACGACCACCCCGTCGTCGGAGCTGCGGTGGTTCCACCGCTGTCGCCAGCCCGGATAGGTCCGACCCAGCGGCAGGCTCGGGAAGGTGGTCAGCACGCGCACCTCGTGCCCGCGCCGGGCCAGCTCGGTGGCGAGCTGACCCGGCACGAATGTGCTCTCCGGCGGGTACCACTGACTGATCAATCCGATTCGCATCTCCGGCGCTCCCGTCGCAACTCGCCCAACAGGGCTGACAACGGACGGAACGGATCGCAGGACACGCGCCACGCCGGGCCGTACGGCGTGACCTGGGCCGAGAGCGCTCGTTGTCCCACTGGCAGCCGGTGCTGGGCCGCCGTCGACGGGCCGAAGGGGAGACCTCGTGAAGGTAGTGGTGACCGGGGGAGCCGGATTCATTGGCGCGAACCTGGTGCGGGCGCTCGACGAGACCCCCCAGGTGACCGAGATCGTCGTCGTCGACGACCTCTCCACCGGTCTGCTGGACAACCTGCACGACCAGCCCGTCCGGCTGTACCAGGGCACCGTGCTCGACCCCGACCTGCTCGACGAGGCGGTCGCCGGCGCGGCAAGCGTGGTGCACCTGGGTGCCCTCGGCTCGGTGCCGCGCTCCATCGACCGGCCACTGCCCAGCCACCACGCGAACGCCACCGGGACGCTGATGGTGCTGGAGGCCGCCCGCCGGCACGGCGTGCCGCAGGTGATCCTCTCCTCGTCCTCGTCGGTCTACGGCGCCAACCCGGTACTGCCCCGGCAGGAGCGGCTCCGACCGATCCCGGTCTCCCCGTACGCGGTGTCCAAGCTGGCCGCCGAGGCGTACACGGTCGCCTACGCCTCCTGCTACGACATGGGCGTGCTGCCGTTCCGCTTCTTCAACGTCTTCGGCCCGCGGCAGGCGGCGCACCACGCGTACGCCGCCGTGCTGCCCCGGTTCGTCAGCGCCGCCCTCGCCGGCGAGCCGCTGCGGGTGCACGGTGACGGCCGGCAGACCCGCGACTTCACGTTCGTCGGCACCGTCACCTCGGTGCTCGTGGACGCCATCGTCCGTCGGGTGTGCACCACCGACGTGGTGAACCTTGCCTTCGGCGCACGGATCTCCCTGCTCGATCTGATCGCCGAACTGGAGGACATCATGGGCCGGCCGTTGCCCGTGGTGCACGAGCCGCCGCGCCCCGGCGACGTACGGGACTCGCAGGCCGACTGCGGCCGGCTGCGGGACCTGTTCCCCACGGTGCGACCGGTACCGCTGCGCACCGGCCTCGAGCGGACGGTGTCCTGGATGTCCGGTCACGTGCTCAGCGGCCAGTAGGCCGCGCCGATGTCGTCCGGGGTCGCCGAACGGACCCGGCGGGCCGGCCCGGCCGGCGCGAGCCGCAGCCGCCGGCTGATTTCGGGTGTCACCACGGCGCTGCTCAGCCGGGCGGCCGGGCTGGTCGTTCCGATCGTGCTGGTCCCGGTGACGCTTCCCTACTTCGGCAACGACCTGTACGGCCTGTGGATGGCTGTCGCCTCGCTGGCCGGGATGGCGGCCTTCGCCGACCTGGGCCTGGGCAGCGGACTGATGACGAAGCTGGCCCCCTGCTACGCGCACGGTGACGCCGTCCGGGCCCGCCGGTACGTCTCCAACGCGTACCTCACCCTCACGGTGCTGGCTGTCGCGCTCACTGCGCTGCTCTGGCTGACCGCCGGCGCGGTGCCGTGGACGGCGCTGTTCAACGTGACCGGACAGGTCACCCCGGAGCAGACCCGGATGATCGCGCTGATCTGCCTCACCGCGTTCGTGCTGAACGTGCCGCTGTCCCTCATCGCCCGCGTCCAGTACGCCTACCAGCAGGTCGGGCGGAGCAACGTCTGGCAGAGCGCCGGCAACCTCGCCGCGCTCGCCGTGGTCCTCGGGGTGGTCTGGGCCGAGCTGTCACCGCTGCTGGTGGTCGCGGTGTCGGTGGCCACGCCGCTCGTGGTCAACCTGCTCAACACGCTCTGGTTCTTCGGCCGGCAGGAGCCGGGGATCCGGCCCACCCCGCGGGCTGTCGACGCGGCCGCGGCCCTGGAGCTGACCCGGCTCAGCGGGCTGTTCTTCGTGCTCACCGTGGTCATCGCGGTCGCCACGAACGCCGACACGCTGATCATCGCGCACGCGCTCGGCCTGTCCGCGGTGGCCGGGTACGCGGTGCCGGCGAAGTTGATGTCCCAGCTCGGGCAACTCGTCGTCCTGGTCAACGTGCCGCTCTGGCCGGCCAACGGCGAGGCCCTGGCCCAGGGGCACCTGGACTGGGTGCGTCGGACGACCCGACGGATGACCGTGCTGTCGGTGCTCGCCGCCGGCCTGCCCGCCGCCGCGCTGGTGGCGTTCGGCGACCGGCTCTTCGCCGCCTGGCTGCCGGTGCCGATGGACGACGACCGCTGGCTGCTCGCCGGGCTGGGGGTCTGGTGGCTGCTTCAGGCCGCGCTGTCACCCCGGTTCATGGTGCAGAACGCCGACGGCGTCATCGTCCCGCAGCTCGTCGGCTGGGCGGCGTTCCTGGTGCTGTCGGCGCTCGGCAAGTGGTACGCGGCCGACCGGCTCGGCGTCGCCGCCGTGCCCTGGGTCGGCGCCCTCGGCTACGCGCTGACCGTCGCGCCGGCCGCGTTGTACGGATATCGCCGGACGTTGCGCCGGCACCGCCGCCCGGCCACCGACCAGGAGGGAGTCGTCGCCCATGCCGTCCGTTGAGGAGTTTCCCCGGGTCCTGGTGGTGAGCGCCGCCGTCTTCGACCGCTCCACCGGCACCGGCATCACCCTGTCGAACCTGTTCGCCGGCTGGCCACCGGACCGTCTCGCCCAGCTGTACACCGAGGACGCCAGCCCGGGTGCGGAGGTGCGCGGCACGTTCGCCCGGTTCGCGCCGCGCAACGCGCCTGTGGAGTACCACCTGTTCCGTCTCCGGCAGCGCACCCGCCGTGCCGACCCGGTCGGTGTGGAAACCGCCGAGGCGGTCGATCCGCTGCCCGGCCCGGTGCGCGCCCGGCTGCGCTCGCAGTTGAAGGCCTTCGTCGACCTCAGCCCGGTCCGCGTGCCCGTCGACGTCCGTGGCTGGCTGCGGGAGCAGCGACCGGACGTGGTGTACGCGACGCTGGGCAGCATCCGGATGATGCGCCTGGCGGTCACCGCCGCGCAGGAGTGCGACGCGCCGCTGGTGCCGCACTTCATGGACGACTGGCCCAGCACCCTCTACGCCAACGGGCAGGTGCTCGGCGTGCCCCGGCTCGCCGTCCTGGCCGGGGTCAGGGAGGTGCTGCGGCACTCGTCGTACGGGATGGGCATCAGCGAGGCGATGGCCCGCGAGTTCGAGCGCCGGTACGGGCTGCCGTTCGCCGCGTTCGGCAACTGTGTGGCCCCGTCCGACTTCGCCGACCCCGACGAGCCGGTGCCGGCGCGTCCGGCCGGCGGCCCGGTCGAACTCGTCTACGTGGGTGGGCTGCACCTGGACCGGTGGCGTTCGCTGCGCCGGATCGGCGAGGTGGTGCAGCGGCTGGCGGAGCGGGGCACACCCGCGCGACTGACCGTGCACGCCCCGGCGAGAAACCTCAGCCAGTACGGGGATGTCTTCGCCGGCCTGCCGGCGGTCCGGCTGGGCCGGTCGTTGGCGGCCGGCGAGGTGCCCGGGGTGCTGCGGCGGGCCGACGTGCTGGTGCACGTCGAGGCGTTCGCTGAGGAGCACCGCAGGTACACCCGCTACTCGCTGTCCACGAAGATCCCGCAGTACCTGGCGGCGGGCCGACCGGTGCTCGGGTTCGGTCCCGCCGAGTTGGCCTCGATGGCGCACCTGTCGGAGGCCGACGCGGGCGCGGTCGTCGGCGTCGACGACGAGGCGGCCCTGGCCGAGGCGGTCGCCACGCTCTGCGCCGACGCCGGGTTGCGGGACCGGCTGGGCCGGCAGGGGCTGGCGTACGCGGTGCGGCACCATCGCACGGACCGGGTGGCCGCCCGCTTCGCCGAGGTGCTGCGGGAGGCTGCCCGCCGCCGGGTGGCCCGGCCACCGGCGCCCCGGTCCGGGTCGGGGACGACGCTCGAGGGCGTGGACGCCGGCTGAGCGGCGCCGCCCGACGGTCAGCGGCGGAGGAACCTGCCGGCGCCGGCCATCGGCACGAGTGTCGCCCGGCGCAGGAGGGAGCGGGCGTGCCGGGGCGCGACGCCCCGCGCCCGCGCTGGACCCCAGATGCCGGGAACGACTGTGAGCAGGCCGAGGGCCAGCCAGAAGCCCAGCGCGGTCTCCCACTGGCCGGTCAGCCAGATCGGCAGCATGGCGGCGGTGAACGCGCAGGCCAGCAGCAACGCCCTCCGACCGGTGCGGGCGGCGGTGACCAACGCCGCGGCCATCGTGCCGAAGTAGAGCAGCACCCCGACCAGCCCCAGGTCGTTGCCGACGGTGAGCAGCAGGTTGTGCGGCCCGATCTCGAACGGGTTGGTGGAGATGAACACGCCCGCGCCGGAGCCGTTCAGCGGCGACTCCCACCAGGTCGACAGGGCGTACGGCCAGATGGAGAGCCGCCCGGAGATGTCGCCGGTGGGCCGGCCGTACAGCCCGTCGAGCCAGAGCATCTCGTTCTGCGGGGTCATCCCGAACGGCACCACCAGCACCGCGACGGCGGCGACCCCGGCGACGGTGACCCCCGTGAGCCGGGGCAGCAGGTGCGCCGCCAGCGCGGCGAGCAACCCGAGCAGCACGCCGATGGCCGCGCCCCGCGAGCCGGTGAGCAGCACCGCGTACCCGAGCAGGGCCACCAGCGCCAGCGGCGCCAGCCACAGCGTCCGCCGGTGGGTGCCGGCCACGGCGAGCGCCAGGGCCAGCACCACACCGACCGCCAGGGTGTACGCGGTGAGGTTCACCTCCCTGCCGTCGACGCCGTAGCGGTGCGCGAAGAGCAGCACGTCCCCCTGCGACCGGGCGCCGGTGACCACCTCGACGGCGACGACGGCGCAGCCGGCGAGGTAGGCCCAGCCGACCAGCAGCAGGTCGCGTCGAGCACGGACGACGTGCCGGCAGGCCACCAGGAGCAGGCCTACCGAGATGTACCGGTAGGCGGCGGGCACGGTGAGGTCGGTGCGGCTGCTCCAGAGGACGCTGGCGGCGGCCCAGACCGCGAGGAGCAGCGCGAGCGTGTCGACGCCGCGCAGCCGGGGCAGCCGTCCGGTGAGTCCGATCGCCAGCAGGGCCAGCGGTGCGGCGTAGTTGAACGACCACCAGGGCGGGCGCGCGGCCATGAAGGCGATCACGCAGAGAACCAGGACTGCGGGGAGGCTGCCGCCGGCTGCGGATGGTTGGGGGCGCGTGGCGGTGGCCGGCGCGGATGTGGGGGTCGCTCGCCCGACGCTCACCGGGGGGCGCCGGGCCGGGCCGGTCCGCGGCGGTGCCGCGGTCACCTGATGAGCCCGGGGTACTCGCACGATGCTGACCGCGTGGTCGGCGCGCGGCCTGGCGGGGGAGGGAGCGGCACGGAACCGTTTCTATCAGGTGAAGAACGGTAAAGTGCCGAATTCCCCCGACAAACATGGACCTTTTCGGCGCGATTTTGCGCTGGTGAGGCTTGTTTGGGGTGTTTGGGGCAAACGCGTATCCCGGCTTGTCGGCCTTCGTTGACCCGGGTGCCGCAACCGGTGGGGCTTTCGCCTGGACACCGGAGATCGGCGCCCGCGCGGCAGCGCGCAGCGCTGCGTCCGGGCTGGCGGGTGACAACCGCCCGTCGGGTGACGAACGGGAGAACCAATGAGCGTGATGACCGCGGGCCGCCGGGTGCTGATCACCGGCGGGACCGGATCCTTTGGACAGACCATGGCCCGGCGCCTGCTCGACCGGGACGTCGCCGAGGTGCGGATCCTCAGCCGGGACGAGGCCAAGCAGGAAGCCATGCGGCGTTCCATCGGCGACGAACGGGTGCGCTACCACGTCGGCGACGTCCGCGACGTCGACACCGTGCTGCGGGCCACCAGGGGCGTCGACTTCGTCTTCCACGCGGCGGCGCTCAAGCAGGTGCCGTCCTGCGAGTTCTTCCCCCTCGAAGCGGTGCGCACCAACATCCTCGGCAGCGGCAACGTCGTCGAGGCCGCCGCGCACAACGGGGTCAGCTCGGTGGTGGTGCTCAGCACCGACAAGGCCGTCTACCCGGTGAACGCGATGGGCATGAGCAAGGCGCTGATGGAGAAGGTCGCCCAGGCGTACGCCCGGAACAACCCGAACAGCGCCACCACCGTCTCCTGCGTCCGGTACGGCAACGTCATGTACTCGCGCGGCTCGGTGATCCCGCTGTTCATCGACCAGATCAAGGCCGGCCGCGCGCCGACCGTCACCGACCCCGGCATGACCCGCTTCCTCATGTCGCTTGCCGACTCGGTCGACCTGGTCGAGCACGCCTTCCACCACGCCCGCCCCGGCGACGTGTTCATCCGCAAGGCCGCCGCCTGCACCATCAGCGACCTCGCCGAGGCCGTCTGCCAGCTCTTCGACGTGCCGTTCAAGCTGGACGTCATAGGCGTACGGCACAGCGAGAAGTGGCACGAGACCCTCGCGAGCCGGGAGGAGCTGGCCCAGGCCGACGACTTCGGCGACTTCTTCCGGGTGCCGCTTGACGCACGCGACCTCAACTACGCGCTCTACGTCTCCGAGGGCGAGTTGGGCGAGATGCCGCAGGAGGACTTCAACTCCGCCAACGCCACCCGGCTCGGCGTACCCGAGGTGGTGGAGCTGCTCAAGACGCTGCCGGAGATCCGGGCGGAGCTGGCGCTGCGCGATCCGGTGCTGGCGTGCTGAGCCTCGCCGTCACCGGCGCGGGCGGCTTCCTCGGCTGGCACGTGCGGGTCCTGCTGCGGGCGCTCGGCTGGCCGGAGCCGACCGTGCTGACCCGCGCGGACCTCGCCGACCCGGCCGTGGTCGCGCACAGGATCGCCGGCGTGGACCGGGTGCTGCACCTGGCCGGGGTCAACCGGGGTGAACCCGCCGACGTGGCCGCCGGCAACGTCCAGCTCGCCGCTCAGCTCGCCAACGGCCTGCGCGCCTGCCCGGACCCGCCCATCGGTGTGGTCTTCGCCAACTCGGTGCAGGCCGGCAACGGCACCCCGTACGGCGACGCCAAGGCCACCGCCGCCAGCATCCTCGCCGACACCGGCGTGCCGCTGGACGACCTGCTGCTGCCCAACCTGTACGGCGAGCACGGCCGGCCCTGGTACAACTCGGCGGTCGCCACGTTCTGCCGGGTGCTCGCCGAGGGAGGCCGGCCGGAGGTGCACGCCGACCGGGAGATGGACCTGGTGCACGTCACCGACGCCGCGGCCCGGCTGGCCGGTGTCGCGGCGGGCGGCTCCTGGGACCCGGCGATGCCGGCACTGCGGATCGGGGTCCGTGACCTCGCCGACCAACTCGCCTCGTACGCGGACATCTACCGCACCGGCGAGATCCCGCCGCTGCGCGACCGGCACGACGTACGGCTGTTCAACACCTACCGGTCGCACTGCTTCCCGGCGCACTACCCCCTGGCCCTGCCCACCCGGGCCGACGCCCGGGGCGCGCTCGTCGAGACGGTGAAGACGCACGGGGGAGCGGGGCAGACGTTCTGCTCCACCACCCGGCCCGGCGTCACCCGCGGCGAGCACTTCCACCTGGCCAAGGTGGAACGGTTCGTGGTGCTGCGCGGCACCGCCGAGATCAGCCTGCGCCGGATCGGCGACACCGACGTCGTCCGGTTTCCGGTCAGCGGCGACGAACCGGTCGTGATCGACATGCCGACCATGTGGGCGCACAACATCACCAACACCGGCCAGGACGAGCTGCTTACCCTCTTCTGGACCAACGAGCTGTTCGACCCGGAACGGCCCGACACGTGGCCGGAGGCGGTCGGGGACGAGCACCGTGTGCCGGCCGGCGTCCGGTGAGTGACCTGCGGAGGGAGACCACATGACCCGGGTGATGACAGTCGTCGGCACCCGTCCCGAGATCATCCGACTGTCCCGGGTGCTCAGCCGGCTCGACGACACCGTCGACCACGTGCTTGTGCACACCGGACAGAACTGGGACGCCACCCTCTCCGACGTGTTCTTCACCGAGCTGCGCCTGCGGCAACCCGACCGGTTCCTGCGCGTCGACACCTCGTCGCTGGGTCGGGTGCTCGGCGGGGTCCTCGTCGGAATGGAGGCGGCGATCGCCGAGGTGCGGCCGGACGCGCTGCTCGTGCTCGGCGACACCAACAGCTGCATCGCCGCGCTGATGGCCCGCCGGATGCGGGTACCCGTCTACCACATGGAGGCCGGCAACCGCTGCTTCGACCTGAACGTGCCGGAGGAGACGAACCGGCGGCTGGTCGACCACGTGGCCGACTTCAACCTGGTCTACACCGAACACGCCCGACGCAACCTGCTCGCCGAGGGCCTGCACCCGCGCCGGATCCTGCACACCGGCTCGCCGATGCGCGAGGTACTGGAGCACTACCGGGCACCGATCGCCAGCTCCATCATCCTGCGTCAACTGGAACTCGACCGGGGCGGCTACTTCCTGGTCAGCGCGCACCGGGAGGAGAACGTCGACCGACCCGACCGGCTCCAGCGGCTGCTGGACTGCCTGGTCGCGGTCCGCGACAGGTGGGGCCTGCCGGTGCTCGTCTCCACCCACCCGCGTACCCGTAAGCGGTTGGAGGCGTTGGCGCCGGACGCCACCGCGCTGGACGGCATCGCCTTCCACGAGCCGTTCGGGCTGCTCGACTACGTGCACCTGCAGACCAGGGCGTACTGCACGCTGTCGGACAGCGGGACGATCAGCGAGGAGGCCGCCATCCTCGGCTTCCCGGCGGTGACCCTGCGCGAGTCGATCGAACGCCCCGAGGCGCTCGACGCCGGCGGGATCATCATGACCGGCCTCGACCCGCAGGGCGTGGTCGAGGCCGTCGAGGTGACAGTGGCGCAGGTCGCCGCGCAGGGGGTGCCCTGCCCGGTCGACTACCAGGTGCCGGACACCTCGCGGCGGGTGGTCGACTTCATCCTCTCCACCGTGCGTCGCCACCACGACTGGGCCGGCATCCGGCACTGACGCACGACGGGCGGTCGGTGGTCCGGCGGGACCGGCCACCGGCCGCCCGCCGTCGTGGTCACCGTCGGCGGGCCGCCACGTCCTCCACGAGGTCCGCAACCTCGGCCGCCGCCCGCAGGTCGTCGAAGGACGCCAGCACATGCTGGCGGGCCAACCGGCCGCGCAGCGTCAGCGTTCCGGCGACCCAGCCCCGGTACGCCGCTTCGAGCGCGTCCACCAGGGCCGTCGGGTCAGCCCGGGGCACCACCCAGCCGGAGCGTCCGGTGACCGCCTCGGGTAGCCCGCCGGCCGCGCTGACGATGCTCGGCACGCCCATCGAGCCGGCCTCGACCGCCGCCATCGGACTGTCGCAGAGCGACGGCGCGACGCTCACGTCGGCGGCGGCGTAGCAGGGCCGCACGTCCGGCACCGACTCCACCCAGGTCACCCCGGGGTCGTCGGCCACGCCGAAGGATTCGCCCAGGTGCCGCCGGTAGCTCTCCCCGGCCGCCGTCCAGCCGCCGCCGACCAGCAGCAGGTGCGCGTCCGGGTGCCGGCGGCGGAACGTCCGCCACGCGGCCAGCAGGACGTCGTGCCCCTTCACCCCGCGACCCGAGTGCACCAGACGCCTCGGCGGGTAGACGTAGGAGACCATCACCGCCAGGAACGCGCTCTGGTCGATGCCCAGCTCGGCGCGCAGCTTCGCCCGCTGGTCCGGGCCGGTGGCGTCCGGGCTGAACGCGTCGGTGTCCACCCCGTACACCGCGACCGGCCGCCGCTGCGGCGGGCAGCCCAGCTCGCCGTACCGTGCGGAGGCGTACCGGCAGCCGCAGACCAGCAGGTCGTCCAGCCGCCACATCAACCGCTCCACCGACCGGACGAGCCGGGACTCCAGGTATGCCGGACCGGCCACCATGTGCACCCGGCGCACCGGCATCGCCAGGGTGGCCAGCCGCACCGCGTACGCCGAGGCGATCAGGTGGTACTGCACCACGTCGGGACTCAGCCGGCGCAGCAGGGCCCGCAGCCGCAGCAGCCCGACCGGCGCGTACCGGCCCATCGTGAAGTCGTACGGAGAGTCGAGCACCTCGAAGCCCCGCCGCTCCAGCTCGTCGGTGAGCCGTCCGTTGCCGGCCGGCAGCACGACTGTCACCTCGTGCCCCCGGTGGCGCAGCTCCTCGACCTGGGGCAGCAGCCACATCCCGCCGGCGTTCGTCTTGACCAGCACCGCGATGCGCAGTCGACGGACCCCGAGCGGGTGACCCACGCCGGGGCCGCCGGAGGCGCTCACCGGGCCGGGACTCCCTTGACCACCGTGCCGGCCGGTACGTCCCGGACCACGCAGGCCCCCGCGCCGACTGTCGCGCCGTCGCCCACCCGCAGCTTCTGCAACACGACCGCCCCGGCGCCGATCAGCACCCCGTCGCCCAGCCGGCAGTCGCCCGAGACCGCCCCCAGCGGGTTGACCGAGACGTGGTCACCCAGCTCGCAGTCGTGCGCCACCGCGCTGTTCTGGTTGAGGTGCACGTGCCGGCCGAGCGTGACGTTCGTGGTGACCCGGGCGCCGGGGAACGCGATCAGACCCTCGCCGTGCACGACGTCCGGGCCGACTGTGGCATCCGGGTGCACAAGCACCGCGGCCGGCAGCCCGTACGCGGCCAACCGCCCGTCCACCGCCCGGCGGGCCGCCGGGTCCCCGATTCCCAACGCCAGGTAGGTGCCGGCGGGCTGCTCGGTGAGGCGGGCGGTCCCGCCCAGGTAGGGCACCTCCAGCCGCTGCACCCGCTTCAGGTTGACCTCGCTGGGCCGATCGTCGGCGAACCCCCGTACCCGCCACGGTGGCGGGCCAGCGGCGGCGGCGTTGACGGCCCGGACGATGCCGAGCACCTCCCGGCCGTGCCCGCCGCAGCCGACGATGACGAGGTCCACGCTCACCGGTGGGCCTCCGCCGGGCCGGCGCCGACGCCGGCCAACTCGGCCGGGCCGAGGTATTCGTGCGCGGTGGCCGCACCGGCCGCGGTGATTCCCTCCCGGCGCAGCACGGTGCGGACCGTGCGCAGCAGGATGCGCAGGTCCAGCCGGAGTGAGCGCTGCCCGACGTAGCGCACGTCGAGGGCGAACCGCTCCTCCCAGCTCAGCCCGTTGCGCCCGTACACCTGCTGGAGACCCGTGATGCCGGGGCGGACGTCGTGGCGGCGGAACTGCTCCGGCGTGTACCGGTCCAGGTACGCCGGCAGCAGCGGGCGCGGTCCCACCAGGCTCATCTCACCGCGCAGCACGTTCCACAGTTGCGGCAGCTCGTCCAGGCTGGTGGTGCGCAGCCAGCGACCGAACGGGGTGAGTCGCGCGCCGTCGTTCGCCGGCGCGGCGTCCTCACCGCCGACGGTCATCGAGCGGAACTTGACCAGCTCGAACAGCCGCCCGTGCCGCCCCGGACGGGCCTGCCGGAACAGCACCGGCCGACCCATCGTGATCAGGACGGCCAACGCCACACCGGCGAGCACCGGTGTGGCCAGCAGCAGACCGACGGCCGCGACGAGCACGTCCAGGATCCGCTTCACGGCGTCGTACGGCCGGCTCACCGGTGCCCCCCGAGGAACCCGGCGATCCCGCCGACCACACGATCGACCTGATCGTCGGTGAGGGCGGAACCGCTGGGCAGGGAGAGGCTGGTGGCGAAGAGTTGGTCGGCGGCGCCGGTGAGGGCGACCTGCCGGTCGGCGTACACCGGTTGGCGGTGCATCGGTTTCCACATCGGCCGGCTCTCCACCCCGAGCCGGGCCAGGTGCGCGGCGAGGTCCCCGGCATGCCAGCCGGACCGCTCCGGCTCGACCACCACCGCGGTCAGCCAGCAGTTCGAGCCGGGGTCGCCGGCGCCGAGGATGCGGGTGCCAGGCACGGCGGCGAAGAGTCGCGCGTACCGGTCCCGTAGCGCCCGCCGTCGGGCGATCATCGTGTCCAGTCTGCTGAGCTGCGCCCGGCCCAGGGCGGCCAGCAGTGTGCTTAGCCGGTAGTTGTAGCCGATGTCGCGGTGCTCGTAGTGCGTCACCGGTTCGCGGGCCTGGGTGGCGAGGTGGCGGGCCCGGGCGACGAGCGCGTCGTCGTCGGAGACGAGCATCCCGCCGGCCGAGGTGGTCATGATCTTGTTGTGGCTGAACGAGTAGATCCCGACCCGGCCGAAGGTGCCGGCACACCGTCCACGGTAGGTGGAGCCGAGGGCCTGCGCGGCGTCCTCCACCACCGGGACGCCGGTGGCCGCGCAGAGCGGCAGCAGCCGGTCGTAGTCGGCGCAGCGGCCGTTGATGTCGACGACCAGCACGGCGGCGACCCGTCGACCGGCGTCGGCCAGTCGGCCCAGCAGGTCCGAGAGCAGGTCGACGTCGAGGTTGCCGGTGGCTGCGTCGCAGTCCACGAAGACCGGTTCGGCGCCGGTGTAGGTGACCGCGTTCGCGGTGGCGGCGAAGGTGAGCGTGGGCACCACCACCACGCTGTCCGGCCCGGCCCCCACCGCGAGCAACGCCATGTGCAGCGCCGCGGTGCCGGAGGAGAGGCCCAGCGCGTACCCGACGCCGACCCGCGCGGCGACCTCCCGCTCGAACGCGCCCAGCTCAGGCCCGTCGGGGTCGAATCGTCCGGTGCGCACGGCGCGCAGCAGGTAGGACTCCTCCAGCTCACCGACGTCCGGTGGGGAGAGATAGACCGGGTCGGTCACCGCCTGGCCGCCGCTGCGCGGCGCCACGGGCGGACGGTGGTGGATCAGGTCCACGGACGGCGCCTCCGATCGGACGTGACAAAAGACCACAATGGTTGTAGCAGGGCCTATGGCGGTGCATAGGCGGTTTCGCCGATTCTGCGACGAATCGGGTCGGCTGGCCCCGACGTCCGAACCGACAGTCGGGTCCGGCCGGCTAGAGTGCTGCCGGCCGTGCCCGCGCGCTGCGTACAACAGGGAGAACGAGTGCTGCACCTGAGGGTGATCGCCCCGGTGGACCGATCCGCCGAGGTCGTCGACCTGCTGGCCGCGGAGGCGGGGGTGACCCACCTGGCCGTGCTGCCCGGCGCGGCCCGGCAACCGCAGGGCGACCTGATCCTCTGCGATGTGGTCCGGGAGAGCGCCGACGGCGTTCTGCGAGGGCTCCAGCAGCTCGGGGTGGAGGCGAGCGGCGGCATCTCCGCCGACGACGTGGAGCTGACCATCTCCGCGTCGGCCGACCGGGCGGCGGAGAAGGCCCCCGGCAGCGGCGCCGACGCGGTGGTCTGGGACGAGATCGCGGCGAAGACCGGCGAGCAGACCGAGCTGTCCGGCACCTACCTGGTGCTGATCGTGGTGGCCACCATGATCGCTGGCGTCGGCGTGCTGCTGGACCAGCCGATCCTCATCGTCGGGGCGATGGTGGTCGGTCCGGAGTTCGGCCCGCTCGCCGCGCTCTGCGTGGCGCTGCTGCGCCGCCGGCTCGACGTGATCGGCCGGTCGGTGCAGGCCCTCACCGTGGGTTTCCTGGCGGCCATGGTGGCGACCGTGTTGAGCACCTGGGCGCTGACCGCGGCCGGCCTGGTCAGCGAGGAGATGCTGCGCGCCGACCGGCCGCTCACCAGTTTCATCTGGCGGCCCGACGCGCTGTCCTGGGTGGTGGGCCTGCTCGCCGGCGTGGCCGGCATGCTCTCCCTGACGTCGAAGAAGTCGGGCAGCCTGGTCGGGGTGCTGATCTCGGTGACCACGGTGCCGGCCGCGGCGAACGTGGCCGTGGCCGCCGCCTACGGCGTGTGGGACGAGGCGGGCGGCTCGGCACTCCAGCTGGTGATCAACGTGTGTGCGATCGTCCTGGCCGGGCTGCTCACGCTCCTGGTCCAGCAGGCCTGGTGGTGGGACGTGGCCCGCCGGAATCGCCGGGCGCGTCGTCCAGCAGCCGGGTGAGCAGGGTCCGCAACGGCATCGACTCGCCGTCGCGGCCACCCGCCCCGACGACCAGCGGTGCCGGGCTGGGCCGCGGGTCGACGCCGAACAGCCGGGCCCGCAGGCCTCCCGGCACGGTCAGCAGGTGGAACCGGCCGTCCACGTCCACCGCCCGGGTGCCGGCCCGGTCGACGTACCAGCCGGTCAGCCGGGTGCGGTAGCGACCGCGCCCGTCGTGGCCCCGCGCGACGAGCCGCGTGGTGGGCAACCCCCGCCGGGTCGCCTCGGCCACGAACCAGGCCACCAGCTCCGCCGCCTGCGCCTGTTCGGCCGCCCGTCGCCGGGCGTCCGCGTCGGCGTGCGCCCGCACCGCCCGCTGCCGCTGCTCCCGCCACTGCGGGCCGTCGCCCTCCACCACGAGCCGACGGTACGCGACGGCTCAGCCGAGGACGGCCCGCAGGGTGTGCCGGGCGATGGAGGCCATCACCGGGTTGGTCTCGACGTAGTACGGCAGCGCGTTGATCGCCTGCACCAGCGCCCAGCCGCGCCCCCGCTCCCACGTCGCGTCGTCCACACCCAGCGCCCGCCGGTACGTCTCCCGCGACCCGGCGTCGAACAGGTTCCACGCCGGCATCAGGTCCACCGCCGGGTCGCCCACGCCGACCGTGCCCAGGTCGATGACCGCCACCAGCCGACCGTCGCGGACCAGCAGGTTGCCCGGCATCAGGTCGGCGTGGATCCACCCGTCGGCGGGGTCGTCCCGGCGCGCGTCGCGGCACCGGTCCCACACCTCGGCGAGGGCGACGGTGTCGGTGAGCGCGCCGCTGACGGCGAGGGCGGCCCGCACACCGGCGTCCTGGGCGGCCAGCGGCCCGCCCCGACCGGACCCCGACCAGGACCGCCCGCGGGTGTCGATGCCGCGCAGGGCTACCACCACACCGGCCAGGTCGCGGGCGAACACGTCCGGGTCGCCGATCCGGTCGGGCCGGGCCGTCTCACCGGGGATGAACCGGTACGCCGCCCACGGCCCGGAGTACCCGTCGCCCGCCTCACCGAGGCCGAGCGGTTCGGGCACCGCCACCGGCAGGTGCGCGGCGAACAGTCGTGCGTACTCCTGCTCCCGCAGCAGCTCGTCGCGCAGGTCAGGCCCGGCGGAGGGCCGCAGCGGAAAGCGCAGCACGACGTCCGGGCCGATCCGGAACAGGGCGTTCACCGTGCCGGCCGAGGGGAGCGGACGCACCGGCAGGCCCCGCCACTGCGGGAACTGCTCGGCCACCAGCGCGGCGACCACCTCCACGGTCACGTCCATCTGGTCGGCATGCATCCTCACCGCGAGATCATCACACCGACCTCCACCGCCGCACGAGCAGGTTTCCCACCGCCCACGCCGCTTGCCCGCCGCTGCTCCTGCCGACGGCCATCGAACCGCCCGACCACCGTCGCCCCATGGCCGGCTGGTCGACCACCCGAAGGCCGGCTGGCCGGCCGGGTGGGCGCGGTCAGGCCAGTCCGGCGCGGCGCAGCGCCTCGGCCATCGCGTCGTTGGCTGGCGCCGGCGCACCCTGACGCTGCTGCCCGCCGCGTCCGCCGCCGTGCCCACCGCGTCCGCCGCTCTGCCCGTCGCGTCCGCCCTGCCCGCCGCGTCCGGCCTGCGGGCCGCGCTGTGCGGGGCCGCGCCCCTCCTGCCCGGTCCGCGCACCACCACCACCGGTGGCGGCGGGCTCGTCCTCGAGGCGCAGGGTCAGCGAGATCCGCTTGCGGGGTACGTCCACGTCGAGCACCCGGACCTTCACCACGTCGCCGGACTTCACCACCTCGCGGGGGTCCTTCACGAAGGTGCGGGACATCGCCGACACGTGCACGAGGCCGTCCTGGTGCACACCGACGTCCACGAACGCGCCGAACGCGGCCACGTTGGTGACCACGCCCTCCAACACCATCCCGGGCGTCAGGTCGCCGATCTTCTCCACCCCCTCGACGAAGGTGGCGGTGCGGAACTCCGGACGCGGGTCGCGGCCCGGCTTCTCCAGCTCGGCGAGGATGTCGGTGACGGTGGGCAGGCCGAACCGGTCGTCGACGAAGTCGGTCGCCCGCAGCCCGCGCAGGATGGCGCTCCTACCGATCACCGAGCGCAGGTCCTGGCCGGTGCTGGCGAGAATGCGACGGACCACCGGGTACGCCTCGGGGTGCACGCTTGAGGAGTCCAGCGGGTCGTCGCCGTCGGGGATGCGCAGGAAGCCGGCGCACTGTTCGAACGCCTTCGGCCCGAGCCGGGCCACCTTCTTCAGGTCGGTACGCGAGCGGAACGGCCCGTTCGCATCCCGGTGCAGCACGATGTTCTCCGCCAGCCCGGCGCCGATCCCGGAGACCCGGGTCAGCAGCGGCGCGGAGGCGGTGTTGACGTCCACCCCTACCGCGTTCACGCAGTCCTCCACCACCGCGTCCAGCGACCGGGACAACTTCACCTCGGACAGGTCGTGCTGGTACTGCCCGACCCCGATCGACCGTGGGTCGATCTTGACCAGTTCGGCGAGCGGGTCCTGGAGGCGGCGGGCGATGGAGACCGCGCCGCGCAGCGACACGTCCATCCCGGGCAGCTCCTGCGAGGCGTACGCGGACGCGGAGTAGACCGACGCGCCGGCCTCGGAGACCATCACCTTGGTCAGGTTGAGCTGCGGATGCCGCTTGATCAGGTCACCGGCCAGCTTGTCGGTCTCCCGGGAGGCGGTGCCGTTGCCGATCGCGATCAGCTCCACCCCGTGCGCGCCGGCCAGCCGGGCGAGGGTCTCCACCGACGCGTCCCACTGCCGGCGCGGCTCGTGCGGATAGATCGTGTCGGTGGCGAGCACCTTGCCGGTGGCGTCCACCACTGCCACCTTCACACCGGTCCGCAGGCCCGGGTCCAGACCCATCGTCGGCCGGGTGCCGGCCGGCGCGGCGAGCAGCAGGTCACGCAGGTTGGTGGCGAAGACCCGGACCGCCTCCTCCTCGGCCGCCTGCCACAGCCGCATCCTCAGGTCGGCCCCGAGGTGGATGAGGATCCGGGTACGCCAGGCCCAGCGGACCGTGTCGGCCAGCCACCTGTCGGCCGGGCGGCCCGCGTCGGACACCCCGAACCGGCCGGCGATGGCCGCCTCGTACCGGCTCGGACCGGTCGGCGCGGCGTCCGCCTCGCCGGCCTCCTCGGGCTCCATGGTCAGGTCGAGCACGCCCTCCTTCTCGCCCCGGAACATCGCCAGGATCCGGTGCGAGGGCAGCTTCGGGTACGGCTCGGAGAAGTCGAAGTAGTCGGCGAACTTGGCGCCCGCCGTCTCCTGACCCTCGCGTACCCGGGACACCAGACGGCCCCGCGACCACATCTGCTCGCGCAGCGTGCCGATCAGGTCGGCGTCCTCGGCGAAGGTCTCGATCAGGATCGCGCGGGCGCCCTCCAGCGCGGCGGCGGCGTCGGCGACGCCCTTCTCCGCGTCGACGAACCCGGCGGCCGTGGCCCGTGGGTCCTGGGTGGGGTCGGCCAGCAGCGTCTCGGCAAGCGGCGCCAGTCCGGCCTCGCGGGCGATCTGCGCCCGGGTCCGCCGCTTCGGCTTGTACGGCAGGTAGATGTCCTCCAGTCGGGACTTCGAGTCCGCCGCCATGATCTGCGCTTCCAGGGCCTCGTCGAGCTTGCCCTGGCCGCGGATCGACTCCAGGACGGCCGCCCGCCGCTCGTCCAGCTCCCGCAGGTAGCGCAGCCGCTCCTCCAGGGTGCGCAGCTGGGTGTCGTCGAGCAGGCCGGTGGCCTCCTTGCGGTAGCGGGCGATGAACGGCACGGTGGCGCCGCCGTCGAGCAGCTCCACGGCCGCCCGCACCTGACGCTCGGCCACGCCGAGCTCGTCGGCGATTCGCTGATGAACAGACTGGGTCACGATCTCGATCCGCCTTCTCCGGTGGGTACCGCCCTGCATTGTGCCGGTCGGTCCCGGCCGCTGTCGCCGCACCCGGCCGGCTGACCGTCGGCGGCCGGGGTCGGGCCTGCGCTAGCGTGGCGATCATGGAAACATCTGCCGAGCCGCGCGCCCGGCGGCTCTTCGGCGGCAGCGCCCGGGCCCTCGGCGACCTCGCGGCGAACCCGTTCCGCGCCGACCGGGACCGGATCGTCGGCTCGCCGTTCTTCGCCCGACTCGGCGGTGTCACCCAGGTCATCAGCCCGGTCGGCTCCGGCCTGCTGGTGCACAACCGGCTCACCCACAGCCTGAAGGTCGCCCAGGTGGCCCGGGCCATCGCCGAGCGGCTCACGGCCGACGAGCGGTGGCGTGACCTGCTGGACAAGCTCGGCGGCTGCGACCCGGACGTGGTGGAGGCCGCCGCGCTCGCCCACGACCTCGGCCACCCGCCGTTCGGGCACCTGGGGGAGCGGGTGCTGGACCGGCTGGCCCGCCAGCGCCTCGGCCTCCCCGACGGCTTCGAGGGCAACGCCCAGTCGTACCGGATCGTCACCAGCACCGAGATCCGGGGCGCGGCCACCACCGGGCTGGACCTGACCGCGGCGGTTCGCGCGGCGATGCTGAAGTACCCGTGGACCAGGCTGGACTACCCCGACCCGCACCCGCGTCTGCTGGACCCGCCGCCCCGGGGCGCGACCCCACCGCCGGACGACCCGGAGAGCGGCTCGCTGAAGTTCGGCGCGTACCTGACCGAACTGGACGACCTGCGGCAGGCGCGGGAACCGTTCGTCGGCCGCATCCCGGACTGGCAGCAGACCGTGGAGGCGTCGGTGATGGACACCGCCGACGACATCGCGTACGCCATCCACGACGTGGAGGACTTCTACCGCGTGGGTGTGCTCCAGCAGGGGTCGGTGTCGGCCGAGCTGATGGCCTGGCAGCGCGAGAGCGGGCACTTCCGGGCGATCACCGACGCGGCGCTGGCCATCGCGGCCCGGCGGCCCGGCGCGGCGATCGAGCGGCTCCGCCGGCAGTTGCACCGCAAGGACGCGTGGATCGCCGACGACGACGCGTTCGCCGCCGCCGTCGAGCATGTCCGCGAGGAGCTTGTCGACGGGCTGCTGGCGATGCCGTTCGACGGTTCGATCGAGGCCGAGCAGTACGTGGCCCGGTTCTCCGCCCGCTGGTCCACCCGCTTCGTCGAGGCGATCACCGTCACCGACCAGCCGTCGGTGCGCTCCGGGTACGTGTTGCTCGGCTGCGCGCAGTGGCACGAGGTGCAGGTGCTCAAGTTCGTCCACCACCGGTTCGTGCTGGCGCGCCCCGACCTCGCCCTGCACCAGCGGGGCCAGGCCCGGCTGCTGGGCACCCTGGTGGAGGCGCTGTGGGAGTGGCTGCTCGACCCGGAGGAGGAGTCCCGGTTGCCCCGCCGGCTGCACGACCTGGTGGAGCTGGCCGAGGCGGAGCTGCACCCGCGTACCCCGGACCGGATCGGGCGGGCCCGGGGGCGGGCCATCGTGGACTTCGTCGCGCAGCTCACCGACGGTCAGGCGGTGGCCATGCTGGACGCGCTGTCCGGGCGGTCCGGTGCGCTCTGGACCGACGCGTTCGTACTCTGAGGCGACCTCACGACACGACCATTCGGGCAGTCACGTCACGCCTGCGGTGCCTCGTCGTTACGTTGTCGGCAGCAGACGTACCGACAGGGGGGTGGGCGTGGCGATCGACGTGGTGATCGTGGGTGCCGGCGGTTTCGGCCGCGAGGTGCTGGGCATCATTCGAGCCATCAACCGTACGGCGGGCGAGCCGGTCTGGAGCGTCCTCGGTTTCGTCGACGACGCTCTCGACGAGGCTGACCTCAAACGTGTCCGCCACCTCGACGTGCCCCTGCTCGGCCCACTGCAGTGGCTGGACGGTCGACCGCCCACGACACACGTCGTCATCGGCGTGGGTTCGCCCGCCGCCCGGCGTCGGATCGACGACCGCCTCCGGCAGTTCGGTCTGCCAGCGGCCACCATCGTGCATCCGGGGGCCGAGATCGGCCCCGACTGCTCGTACCAGGAGGGCTTCGTCGCCGCGGGGGGCGTACGCGTCACCACGAACGTGAGCATCGGCCGGCACGTGCATCTCAACCTGAACGTGACTGTCGGGCACGACTGCCTCCTAGGCGACTTCGTCACCGTCAACCCTCTCGCCGCGATCTCCGGCTCCACCACGGTGGGCTCCGGCGTACTCGTCGGGACAACGGCCGCGGTACTGCAGAAGCTCACCGTCGGCGCGGACTCGACGGTCGGCGCCGGGGCCTGCGTCGTGCGGGACGTGCCGGCCGGCGTCGTGGTCAAGGGCGTGCCTGCGCGCTGAGCTGTCGGGGTCGGCGCGAGCGGCCCTAGCTGGGGGAGTGGAAACCGCGGCCGGCCTTGCCGCCGGTCCAGCCTGCCTCCACCATCCGACGCAGCAGGGGTGGCGGCGCGTAGGACGGCTCGCCGAACTCCTCGTGCAGCGCGGCAGCGATAGCCGCGACGGTGTCCAGGCCGATGAGGTCGACCAACGCCAGCGGCCCCATGGGGTGCCCGCAGCCCAACGTCATGGCCCGGTCGATGTCCTGCGCGGACGCGTATCCGGCTTCGAGCATCCGGATGGCGTTGAGCAGGTATGGAACCAGCAGGGCGTTGACCACGAAGCCAGCCCGGTCGCCGACCCTGATCACCTGCTTGCCGAGAACCCCGGTCGCGAACCGCTCGACGAGGGAGATCGTCTCCGGATCCGTGCGAAGTGCGCCGACCAGCTCCACCAGGGGCATCGCGGCGACCGGGTTGAAGAAGTGGACGCCGAGCACCCGCTCGGGTCGATCGGTGGCCCGCGCCAGGCGACCCACCGGAATGGACGACGTGTTCGAGGCCAGGACGGCGTCCGGATTCGCGACGATCTTGTTGAGTGCCGCGAAGACCTCCATCTTGGCCGACTCCCGCTCGGTGACCGCCTCGACGACCAGGTCACGGTCGGCGAGGCAGTCCAGTTGGGCGGAGACGGTGATCGCGTCCAGGATGTCGTCCCGGCGCGCGCTGTCGAGCTTTCCCTTGCGTACCCGTCGGTCCACCGCACGCGACAACCGCTCCCGCGCCGTCGGGACCGACAACGGGCTGGAGGTGACCACCCGTACGTCGAGGCCCGCCACCGCGCACGCCTCGGCGATGCCGGTGCCCATCACCCCACAGCCGACGACGCCCACCTTCCGGATGCTGTTCACGATTGTTCCGCCTCCTGTGGGTCGTGGGCGGCCGCGGTGCGGCCGGCTGGCGTGTGCCACCGCACCAGGCAGGCACCGGTGGCCATCCCCCCGCCGAACCCGGCGAGCAGCAGGATGTCGCCGGCGCGGAACTCGCCCTGCCGGTGTGCCTCGTCGAGGGTGACGGCGATGGAGGCACTTCCGACGTTGCCGTAGCGTTCGAGCGTCCGGTGGGTCCGCGCGCCCGTCAGGTCGCTGGCCTTGACCAGCTCGTCGAGCATCACACCGTTGGCCTGGTGCGGTACGAAGTGATCGATGTCCTGCGCGGTCAACCCGGCCCGCCCAAGCAGCTCGGCGAGCGTCGGGGGCACGACGCGGGCGACGAACTCGCGGACCTCGCGGCCCCGCATCCGGAAGAAGTGGCCACCGGAGTCGACGGTGTGCTGCGATGCGGGCAACCGCGAACCGCCGGCCTCGACGTGGATCAGGCTCCGGGCGTCGCCGCTGCCCCGCAGGTCGACCTCCATGATGCCGTGACCCGCAGGCGTGGGTCCGAGGACGACCGCCCCCGCCCCGTCACCGAAGAGCACGGCGGTCGTCCGGTCCGAGAAGTCGAGTATCCGCGAGTAGACATCGGCGGCCACGACCAGCGCGTGGGTGCCGGGGCGGCACGTCAGCAGACTCCGAGCGACCGCCAGGGCGTAGACGAAGCCGCTACAGACGACGTTGATGTCGAAGCAGGCGGCGTTGCGCGCGCCGATCAGGTGTTGCACGACATGCGCGGTCGGTGGTTGCGGTGAGTCACCTGTGGAGGTGGCGACGATGAGGTAGTCGATACCGTCGGCCGTTGTGCCGGCCTGGTCCAGCGCGCGCCGGGCAGCGTGCGCGGCGAGGTCGGAGGTCGCCTCGTGTGGTGCGGCGAAGCGGCGGGACCGGATGTGCGTCTTGCGTTCGATCCACTCCCCGGTCACCCCGACGAGCCGGGCGACCTCGTCGTTGTGCACGGTCCGGGCCGGTACGTACGAGCCGGTGCCGAGAATTCCGATGCCCGGATCCGCCGCCGGGCTTGCTCGTCCGGTGGTGGGCAGGCTCCCTGCGTGCGTCACAACAGGGGGAACGATGGCGCAGCGAGAAAGAAGCGCACTTTACCCCGAATGTCAATCCTCGGGGTGACGGCGGCGGTTCGCCGTGCCCGTCCGGTCAGGCGACGGACTGCCACCATCCGTCGACGGCCGGCGGGTCTTCGACCACCACCCGCTCACCCGGGCGGGGCACGGCGAGTCGTACGTCGCGGGCCTTCGCCTCGGCCCACAGCCGGTTCACCGGCTCGGACCAGTCGTGCAGGGCCAGGTTGAACGTCGCCCAGTGCACCGGAATGAACAGCCCGCCGCGCAGGTCGAGGTGGGCGTTTACCGCCTCCTCGGGGAACATGTGGATGGTCGGCCAGGCCCGGTCGTACGCGCCGATCTGCATAAGCGTCACGTCGAACGGCCCGTGCTCGGCGCCGATCGCCGCGTACCCGTCGAAGTAGCCGGAGTCGCCGGTGTAGAAGACCGTGCGGCGTGCCCCGGCCACCACCCAGGAGCTCCACAGCGTGCCGTCGCGGCGCAGCCCCCGGCCGGAGAAGTGCTGGGCGGCGGTGGCGGTGATCTCCAGCCCGGCGACCTGGTGCGACTCGGACCAGTCCAGCTCGATGATCCGGTCGGCGGGCACACCCCACCGGTCCAGGTGCGCGCCCACGCCGAGCGGCACCAGGAACGGCGCGGACTGACCGGCCAGCAGTGCCCGCACGGTGGCCATGTCCAGGTGGTCGTAGTGGTCGTGGGAGATCAGGATGGCGTCCAGCGGGGGCAGCTCGTCCAGGCGTACCGGTGGCTCGTGCAGCCGGCGGGGGCCGACCAGAGCGGACGGCGAGCAACGGTCGCTCCACACCGGGTCGAGCAGCACCCGCCGGCCCTCGATCTCGATCAGCACTGAGGCGTGGCCGTACCAGACGATGTTCAGCTCGTCGGTGGTGTCGGCGGCGGGCGACGCGCTGGGGCGCAGCAGCGGCACGGGCGCGGTGGGACGCCGCTTCTGCTTACCGAAGATCAGCTCGCGGAGCAGGTTGCGACCCGGGTCGGCGACCATCGTGCGGGTGCCGGCCTGGTTGTGGAAGGTGCCGTCGCGGAACTGCGGCGAGCGGGCCGCCCGTTCGGCGCGAGCGCCGGCGAGCCGGCCGCCGAGCGCCGCCGGCACGTCCCGGGCCACCCAGGCCAGGCCGGCCAGCGCGGCGAGACCGGCCGCGCCTCGCATCCGTCGCCCGAGCGACCGTTCGACGTCCGTGCTCCGCGTTGGTGCCATCGCCGTCCCTCCGAGGTGTCCGCCCTACACGGTAGCCACCCCGGAGCCGGCGTGCCCGAGCGGTCACCCGTGCGGGTCGGCCGCCGGCGGCGGCGACCGACCCGGGACCGGGCTCAGCCGCCGTTGCTGGGGCGCCGGGTGGCGATCCGGTACGCGGCGCCGGTGCCGGCGAGCCGGTCCACCGCCGTCAGGAACTTCGGACCCATGGCGGCCCGGGCCTGCACCGCCGGGTGGGTGGCCCCGAAGTTGTCCGGGTCGGCCTGCCCGTCGGCGAAGAGCGCGTAGGTGAGCACCGCCGCGCCGGACCGGTCGAAGATCACGCCGGCCTCGTGGCGGGCGTCGGCGAACCAGCCGGCCTTGGTGGCGATCCGGGCCCGCTCGTCGGAGGACATGGTGCGTCGGATGCCGTCGGTGAACGCCACCGGGGAGCGCAGCAGCCCGAGCAGGTACGCCGTCGAGGTGGGGGAGAGCAGCGTGCCGCCGACCAGGGCCCGCAGCAGGTCGTGCGTCTCCCGGGGGGTGCTGGTGCCGAGGAAGAACCGGTTGGGGTTGGCCACCGGCTCGACCTGGGTGTTCGGGAAACCCTTGGCGACCAGGATGGAGTTGATCTCGGCGGCCGGGGCGACCAGCCCGCACAGCCGCACCGCCGTGTCGTCCGAGACCGTCAGCAGGTTGGCCAGCACGTGCCCGAGGGTCACGCTGCTCGGGTACGCGCCGTCCAGGCTGAAGATGCCGTCACCGCCCGGCACGACGATCGCGGCGGTGACGTCGACCCGCTGGTCCAGGGTGAGCAGCCCCCGGTCGACCTTGTCCAGCACCGCCGTGGCGACCGCGATCTTGTTGACGCTGTACGCCTCGATCCGCCGGTCCGCGTCGGCGGCCACCGCGACGACCGGCGCGCCGTCCGGGTCGGCCACGCTGACGTACGCCTGCCAGTTGCCACCCGCCTCGGTGCTGTGCCGGGCGAAGACGGTGGCGACCCGACGGGCGGCCCGGGCGGGGGTGGTCGGCGCGGCCTCGCTGTCGGCGGCGCTCGCAGGTGCGGCGGCGCCGAGCACTGTGCCGGCGGTGGCCACCGTCCCGAGCCCGAGTGCCGTCCTGCGGTTCAGCCGGATAGTCAATCTTCTCTCCCGTCGTGGGGCGCCGGAGCGCTTGCCGGCCCACCACCCTAGGCGAGTTGATCGATACATGATGCCCCCGAAGAGTCCCGAACAGGTCAGCCGAGCCGTCGGCGCAGTGCGGCGCCGACCGCGCCGACCGGTCCGAACACGAGTTGCCGCAGATCGGGAAGGTGACCGCCGCGGATGGCCTCTCCGGCCGGGTTCGGGGTGAAGACCGAGCCGTCGTGCGCGGCGATCGGCCGTCCGCTCAGGCCGGCCAGCCTCATCAACGGCCCGACCAGGACGTCGTAGACACCCGGGACCACTGTGAAGCCGGCGCGCATCACCACGTTCAGCCAGCCCACCGACACCTCCCGGCGCGGCCGGTCCACGCAGTCGACGATGGCCCGGGCCACCCGCTGCGGGCCGGCGACGGGCGGCGGAGGGCGGCCGATCCGGCCCAGGTAGTTGGCCGCCTGCTGGTACACCGGGGTGTCCACACTGCCCGGGTTGACCAGGCAGAGCCGGATCTCCGGGGTGTCGCGCAACTCCTGCTGCACCGTCCGGGCCAGCCCCTGCAAACCCCACTTGCTGGCCACGTACGCGCTCATGTACGGGGCGGTGATGTGCCCGAGCACCGAACCGGTGAGGATCAGCGTGCCGGCGCCGGTGGCCCGGAAGTGCCGCAGCGCCACCCGCGCCGCACCGGCCGCCGCCAGCAGATCGGTGCGTACCACCTGGTCGAAGACCCGCTCGGGCAGCTCGTCGAAGCGGCCGTACGCCATCACCGCGGCGGTGTGCACCCACACGTCGATGCGACCGAACCGCCCGATCGCCGCGTCGACGAGCGCCTCCAACGCGCCCGGCTCGGTGACGTCGGTCGGCACGGTCAGCACGTCGGCGTCGGCGCACTCCGCGCGTACCTCGGCGAGGGTCTGTGGGGCGCGGGCGGCGAGGACCAGGCGGTCGCCGCGCTCGGCGAACGCCCGGGCCGTCGCCCGCCCGACCCCACTGGTCGCACCGGTGATCACCACCACCCGACTCACGGGTTCAGGACCACCTTGATGCAGCCGTCCTCCTTCTTCTGGAACATCTCGTACGCCTGCGGGGCCTCGCTCAGCGGCAACCGGTGGGTGCGCAGGTCCTCGACGCCGAGCGGATCGTCGTCGCCGGAGAGCAGCGGCAGGATCTCGTCGGTCCACCGGCGGACGTGGCACTGCCCCATCCGCAGTTGGATGCCCCGGTCGAACATCTCCATCATCGGCATCGGGTCGGCCTCACCGCCGTAGACGCCGGAGAGCGACACGGTGCCACCACGGCGGACCGCCTTGACGGCGGCGTGCAGGACGGACAGCCGGTCCACGCCGGCCCGGTCGGTCATCGTCTGGGCCAGCTTGTCCGGCAGCAGCCCGGCGGCGGTCTGGGCCAGCCTGCCCGCCGGCGAGCCGTGCGCCTCCATGCCGACGGCGTCGATCACCGCGTCCGGGCCGCGCCCGTCGACCAGGTCGATCAGAGTGCCCGGCACGTCGGTCAGCTCGCTGACGTCGAGTACCTCGATGCCGTGCCGGCGGGCCAGCTCCAACCGCTCCGGCACCAGGTCCAACCCGATCACCCGGCCGGCGCCGAGGTGACGACCGATCCGGGCGCAGAACTGACCGACCGGGCCCAGCCCGAACACGGCCAGGGTGCCACCGGGCGGGGTGTCCGCGTACTTCACCGCCTGCCAGGCGGTCGGCAGGATGTCGGAGAGGTAGAGGTAGCGCTCGTCGGCCCCGGTCTGCGGGATCCTGATCGGTCCGAAGTGGGCCTGGGGGACACGCAGGTACTCGGCCTGCCCGCCGGGCACCGAGCCGTAGAGCGAGGTGTAACCGAACAGCGACGCGCCCTTACCCTCGGCGGTGACCTGCGTGGTCTCGCACTGGGCGTAGAGCTGACGCTCGCACATCCAGCAGCTGCCGCAGGCGATGTTGAACGGCACCACCACCCGGTCTCCGGGCTTGAGCCGGGTCACCCCCGACCCGACCTCCTCGACGATGCCCATCGGCTCGTGGCCCAGGATGTCGCCGGGTTTCAGGTACGGCCCCAACACCTCGTACAGGTGCAGGTCGGAGCCGCAGATCGCCGTCGAGGTGATCTTCACGATGGCATCGGTCGGTTCCTCGATCCGGGGGTCCGGCACCTCCTCGACCCGTACGTCCCGCTTGCCCTGCCAGGTCAGTGCCTTCATCGGGCCTCCATCCCTCGGTTGCTGCCTGACTGCTACCCGGGGGAAGGGAGTTGAACCGGCCGCGTCACCCGGGCCCAGCCTCACCGCAGCCGCTGCCGCCAAACGCCGGACCGCCGCAACCCCGATTCGGGGGTACGGCGGTCCGGTGGTGCGTGGGTCAGGAGCCGGGGGTGTTGCCGGCGCCCTTCGTGGTGGCGGTGAGGTAGTCGCGGTTGAGGCGGCCGATGGTGTTCAGCGGGATGCCCTTGGGGCAGACCACCGTGCACTCGCCGGCGTTGGTGCAGCCGCCGAAGCCGGCCTCGTCGTGCGCGTCGACCATGCCGATCACCCGGGTGTAGCGCTCCGGCTGGCCCTGCGGCAGCAGCGAGAGCTGGGTGAGTTTGGCGGCGGTGAAGAGCATGCCGGAGCCGTTCGGGCAGGCCGCGACGCAGGCGCCGCAGCCGATGCAGGCCGCCGACTCGAAGGCGGCGTCGGCGTTGGCCTTGGCCACCGGGGTGGAGTGCGCTTCGGGCGCGCTGCCGGTGGGCGCGGTGACGTAGCCACCCGCGGCGATGATCTTGTCGAAGGCACCCCGGTTGACCACCAGGTCCTTGATGACCGGGAAGGCGCTGGCCCGCCACGGCTCGATGTCGATCGTGTCGCCGTCCTTGAACTGCCGCATGTGCAGCTGGCAGGCGGTCGTGCCGCGCTGCGGCCCGTGCGCGTCCCCGTTGATCATCAGGCCGCACATGCCGCAGATGCCCTCGCGGCAGTCGTGGTCGAACGCGACCGGGTCCTCGCCGTCGAGGATGAGCCGTTCGTTGAGCACGTCGAGCATCTCCAGGAACGACATGTCCGGGGACACGTCGTCGACCGGGTAGGTCACCATCCGACCCTTGTCCTCAGGGCCCTTCTGGCGCCAGATGCGCAGGGTCAGGTTCACTTGTAGCTCCGCTGCGTGGGGTGGACGTATTCGAACTTCAGGTCTTCCTTGTGCAGCACCGAGGGCTCGCCGGTGGCGGTGAACTCCCAGGCCGCCACGTACGCGAACCGGTCGTCGTCACGCTGCGCCTCACCGTCGGGGGTCTGGTGCTCGGCCCGGAAGTGGCCGCCGCAGGACTCCTCGCGGTGCAGGGCGTCGATGCACATCAGCTCGGCCAGTTCGAAGAAGTCGGCCACCCGGCCGGCCTTCTCCAGCGACTGGTTGAGCTCCTCGCCGGTGCCGGACACCTTGACCCGCTGCCAGAACTGCTCGCGCAGGTCGCGGATCTCGCCGATCGCCTTGCGGAGCCCGGCCTCGCTGCGCTCCATGCCGCAGTGCTCCCACATGATCTGGCCCAGCTCCCGGTGGAACGAGTCCACGGTCCGGTCGCCGTCGACGGCCAGCAGCCGCTGGATCCGGTCCTCGACGTCGGTACGCGCCTCGACCGCCGCCGGGTGGCTGGCGTCGACCTTCTCGAGGGGGCCGGAGGCCAGGTAGTTGGCGATGGTGGTGGGCAGCACGAAGTACCCGTCGGCGAGGCCCTGCATCAGCGCCGAGGCGCCGAGCCGGTTCGCGCCGTGGTCGGAGAAGTTCGCCTCGCCGATCACGAACAGGCCGGGGATGCTCGACTGGAGGTCGTAGTCGACCCAGAGGCCGCCCATCGTGTAGTGCACGGCGGGGTAGATCCGCATCGGGACCTCGTACGGGTCCTCGCCGGTGATCCGCTCGTACATCTCGAAGAGGTTGCCGTACTTGGCCTCGATGGCCTTGCGGCCCAGCCGGTCGATCGCGTCGGCGAAGTCGAGGTAGACGCCGAGCTTGGTCGGCCCGACGCCCCGGCCCTCGTCGCAGACGTTCTTGGCGGCGCGGGAGGCGATGTCGCGGGGGACCAGGTTGCCGAAGGACGGGTAGATCCGCTCCAGGTAGTAGTCCCGCTCGTCCTCGGGGATGTCGCGCGGGTTGCGGTCGTCGCCCTTGGTCTTCGGCACCCACACCCGGCCGTCGTTGCGCAGCGACTCGCTCATCAGGGTCAGCTTCGACTGGTGGTCGCCGGAGACCGGGATGCAGGTCGGGTGGATCTGTGTGTAGCAGGGGTTGGCGAAGTACGCGCCCTTGCGGTGCGCCCGCCAGGTGGCGGTGACGTTGCAGCCCTTGGCGTTGGTGGAGAGGTAGAAGACGTTGCCGTAGCCGCCGGAGGCGAGCACGACCGCGTCGGCCATCTCGGTGCTGATCTCGCCGGTGACCAGGTCCCGCACGACGATGCCGCGGGCCCTGCCGTCGACGAGGACCAGCTCCAGCATCTCGTGGCGGGCGTTCATCTCCACGTTGCCGAGGCCGATCTGCCGCTCCAGGGCCTGGTACGCGCCGAGCAGCAGCTGCTGGCCCGTCTGGCCCCGGGCGTAGAAGGTGCGCTGCACCTGGGCGCCACCGAAGGAGCGGGTGTCCAGCAGGCCGCCGTACTCGCGGGCGAACGGCACGCCCTGCGCGACGCACTGGTCGATGATGTTTACCGACACCTCGGCCAGGCGGTGCACGTTCGACTCGCGGGACCGGAAGTCGCCGCCCTTGACGGTGTCGTAGAACAGCCGGTGCACCGAGTCGCCGTCGTTGCGGTAGTTCTTCGCGGCGTTGATGCCGCCCTGCGCCGCGATCGAGTGCGCGCGGCGCGGGCTGTCCTGGTAGCAGTAGGACTTCACGTGGTAGCCCTGTTCGGCCAGGGTGGCCGCCGCGGAGCCGCCGGCCAGGCCGGTGCCGACCACGATGACCGTCATCTTGCGGCGGTTGGCGGGGTTGACGAGCTTGGCCTCGAAGCGTCGGGTCTCCCAGCGCTTCTCGATCGGGCCGGTGGGAGCCTTCGTGTCGGCGATCGGGTCGCCCTCGGTGAAGAGTTCCATGTCAGGACACCAATCCGGTGAGAACGGCGAACGGGACCACCAGGTATCCGGCGCAGAGCGCCACGGCGAAGATCAGCGCGGCGGTGCGCGCCCGCCGCTCGCCGCGTGGCGTCTGCTGGCCGAGGCTGCGGAACGCGCTGAACGCGCCGTGGCGCAGGTGGAAGCCGAGCGTGACGATCGCCAGGGTGTAGAAGAGCGTGACGTACCAGCGTTCCGGCGCGAAGTCGGCGACGACGTTGCCGTACGGGTTGCCGGGGTCGCCGACCGGGTTGAGCGTGCCGGTGGTCAGGTCCAGGAGGTGGTAGATCACGAACAGCAGGATGATCACGCCACCCCAGCGCATGGTGCGGGCCGCGTAGCTGCCCCGGACCTTCTTGCGGTGGGCGTACTTGACCGGGCGGGCGGCGCGGGCCCGCAGGGCGAGCACGGTCGCGGCCCAGATGTGGGCGACGACGGCCACCACGAGCACGGTGCGCAGGATCCACAGGAACCAGACGCCGGGCAGCAGTGGCTTGCCGATGTCGCGCAGCCAGTGCGCGTAGTGGTCGAACGAGGTCTCCCCCGTGAACACCTTCAGGTTCCCGAGCATGTGGGCGATCAGGAACAGCACCAGCAGGATGCCCGTCACCGCCATGACGGCCTTGAGGCCGACGTTCGAGCGGATGGGCGACCGAGTTTTCGTCATTACCACCTGACCGACGCTAGGAGGACTTTGATCAGTCGTCCAATGCATCGAACTCGCAGTGTTGATAGTCATAAGCTATGTAGATGCAGCTCCATCAGCTTCGGTACTTCGTCGCGGTGGCCGAAGTACGACATTTCACCCAAGCCGCCGACCTCGTGGGCATCACTCAGCCTTCTCTCAGTAAGCAAATTCACGCTCTGGAGACCGACCTCGGGGCGCCCCTGTTCGAGCGGGTAAGGGGCAACATCACCCTCACGGCGGCCGGCGAGGTGCTGCTGCCGTTGGCCACCCGGATCCTCGCCGACGTGGAGACCGCCACCCGGGAGGTGCAGGAACTGGTCGGGCTGCGGCGCGGGCGCGTCCGGCTCGGCGCCACCCCGAGCCTCGCCACCTCCCTCGCCCCGCCGGTGCTGCGCCGGTTCCGAGACGCGCACCCGACCGTCGACCTGCGGGTCGAGGAGGGCGGCTCCCAGGACCTGGTACGCGACCTGCTGCGCGGCGACCTGGACCTGGCTTTGATCATCATGCCCGCGCAGGGCGCCGACCCGGGTCTGCGCGTCGACCCGATCCTGCGCGAGAGCCTCGTGGTGGCGTCGGTGGACGAGGTGCCGACCGCCTCGGCGACCGGGGAGCTGCACATCACCGACCTGCGCGACCAGCCGATGGTGATGTTCCGGGAGGGGTACGACCTGCGTGACGCCACCATCCAGGCGTGCCGCGAGGCGGGCTTCGAGCCGACGTTCGCGGTGGACGGCGGCGAGATGGACGCCGTCCTCAGCTTCGTCGAGGCCGGGCTCGGCATCGCGCTGGTCCCCGGCATCGTGCTGGCCCGACGGCCCGGGGTCCGGATCACCCCCCTCGCCCCGCCGGGGGTGCGGCGGACCATCGCGGTGGCCCGTCGGCGCGACGTCGTGCCGACCCACGCCGGCCGCGAGCTACGGCGGATCCTGCTCGACTACGTGCAGTCGGCCATCGAACGCGACGACCTTCCCCCGGGCGTGGATCCCCGCTGACCAGCCCGATAAAGGGTCTGTTGGGTTAATTCGTCCTTAAGGGCGCCGTATCACTGTCAGTGTTGATGATCGTCACCTAAGGTGGGTTCTTGCACGGGGCAAAAGCCCCATTCGTCTCAGCACAGCTCACCGGTGGACATTTATCGCCGGCAGGGAGGCCACACATGAGGATCCTGGTTACCGGCGCCGCTGGCTTCATCGGTTCGCATTTCGCGCGCAGTCTGCTCAGCGGGCGCTATGTCGGATTCGAGCACTGCGACGTGACGGTGATCGACAAGCTGACCTACGCCAGTGATCGGGCCAACCTGCCGGCCGCGCACCCCCGTCTGACGTTCATCCGCGGGGACATCTGCGACCGCCAACTGCTCGCCGACGTGGTGCCCGGACACGACGCGGTGGTGCACTTCGCCGCCGAGTCGCACGTCGACCGGTCCATCGACGACCCGGCGCCGTTCTTCGAGACCAACGTGATGGGCTCGCACCACCTGCTGGCCGCCTGCGCGCGCGGTCGGGTCGGCCGCGTCGTGCACGTCTCCACCGACGAGGTGTACGGCTCGATCAGCGAGGGCTCCTGGAACGAGAGCTGCGTCCTGGAACCGAACTCACCGTACGCGGCCTCGAAGGCGGCAAGCGACCACGTGGTGCGCTCCTACTGGCGCACATACGACGTGGACGTCTCCATCACCCGCTGCGCCAACAACTACGGGCCCTACCAGAACGTCGAGAAGGTCATCCCCCGGTTCGTCACCAACCTGCTCTCCGGGCAGGACATCACCCTGCACGGCGACGGCGGCGCGGTGCGCGAGTGGCTGCACGTGGACGACCACTGCCGGGCCATCGCGCTGGTCCTGGCCAAGGGCCGCGCCGGCGAGGTCTACAACATCGGCGGCGACGTCGAGTTGACCAACCGGGCTCTCACCGAGCGGATCCTGCGGCTGGCCGGCGCCGGCTGGGAACGGGTCCGGCACGTGCCGGACCGCAAGGTCCAGGACCAGCGCTACTCCCTGGACTACCGCAAGATCTCCGAGGAGCTCGGCTTCGAGCCGCAGATCCGGTTCGAGGACGGACTGTCCGAGGTCTTCCACTGGTACCGGGAGAACCGCGCCTGGTGGGCGCCCACCGCCACCGAACCCCGGGGCGCGGCGCTGACCAGCTCCGTGCGTGGCGTCCCGGCCAGCCGCGCCCTGTCCGTCCAGGCCCACTGACCGGTCCGCGACCCGGCCCGACCGATCCGGCCGGGCCGGGTCAGCGGCCCTCGGCCTCGTCCATGGCCCGGTAGATCCGCTGCTCCGAAACCGGGTACGGGGTGCCCAGCGCCTGCGCGAAGACGTTCACCCGCAACTCCTCGATCATCCAGCGGATCTGCCGGACGGCCGCCTCCTGCCGGCGTGCCGGTGGCAGGGCGGCGAGCAGGTCGTCGTACTCCTTCTGCACCACCGCGATCCGGTCCTGCTGCTGGCGGTCCCGCTGCGGGTTGCCGCCGAGGCGGTCCAGCCGGCGCTCGATGGCGGTCAGGTAGCGCAGCAGGTCGGGCAGGCGGGCGTACCCGGTCTCGGTGATGAAGCCGGCGTGCACCAGCCCCGCGAGCTGCTTGCGGATGTCGGCCAGCGCCGCCACCACCGCGAGGTTGCGGGTGGCGCCGAGCCGCTGCTCCACCGCGTACGCGGCGGCGAGGACCTTGCGGACCCGGTCCATCACCTCGACCACTGTGTCGACCAGGTCGGCGCGGACCTTCTCGCGCAGCGCGGCGAACCCGTCGGCGTCCCACGCCGGCCCGCCTGCGGCGTCGATGAGCCGGTCGATGGCGGCGCCCGCCGCGTCCTCGATCAGCTCCTGCACGCCGCCGTGCGGGTTGCGGCTCAGCGCCAGCTTCGCCTCGTTGCTCAGCCGTCCCTGCAGGAACCGCGCCGGGGACGGCACGGTGAGCCGCAGCAGCCGGCGGGTGCCCGCCCAGTGCGCGGCTTCGGCCTCGCCGGGGGAGTCGAACACCTTCACCCCGACCGTCGCGCCTTCGTCGACAAGCGCCGGGTACGCGGTCACGGCGTAGCCGGCGCGGACCTGTTCGATGGTGCGTGGCAGGGTGCCGATGCTCCACTCGCGCAGGCCCGTCCGGGCGACCTCCGGCGCGGCCGCCGCCACCACCTGGCGTACCTCCTGGCGGAGCTGGCGTTGCAGGGCCGGCAGGTCCTTGCCCTCGGCGACGGGCTTCTCGTCGTCGCCCAGCACCCGGAAGGTGACCCGCAGGTGGGCGGGGAGCTTTGCGGGTTCCCAGGCGTCCCGGGGCACGGTGACCCCGGTCATCCGCCGCAGCTCGCGGGTGAGCGCGTCCAGCAACGGCTCCTTGCCCGGGGTGATCGCCGCCAGGGCGGCCCGGGCGAAGTCCGGCACCGGCACGAAGTTGCGGCGGATCGCCTTCGGCAGCGAGCGGATCAGCGCGATCACGGTCTCCTCGCGCAGCCCCGGCACCTGCCAGTCGAAGCTCTCCGCGGGCACCTGGTTGAGCAGCGGCAGCGGGATGTCCACGGTGACGCCGTCGGTGGGCGTACCCGGCTCGAACCGGTAGGTCAGCGGCAGACTCACACCGTCGGCCTGCCACTCGTCGGGGTAGTCGTCCTCGTCCACCCCGGCCCGGCCGTCGTTGATGAGCAGGTCGCGGGTGAACGTGAGCAGGTCGGGCTGCTCCCGGCGGGTCTTCTTCCACCACGAGTCGAAGTGCCGGCCGGAGACCACGTCGGCGGGGATCCGCTGGTCGTAGAAGCCGAAGATGGTCTCGTCGTCGACAAGGATGTCCCGGCGTCGGGCCCGGCTCTCCAACTCCTCGATGTCGGCGAGCAGTCGCTTGTTGTCGGCCCAGAACTGGTGGTGGGTCTGCCAGTCGCCCTCGACGAGGGCGTGCCGGATGAACAGCTCCCGGCTCAGCGCCGGATCGATCCGCCCGAAGTTGACTTTGCGGGAGGTGACCAGCGGGACGCCGTACAGGGTGACCTTCTCGTAGGCCATCACCGCGGCCTGCTTCTTCTCCCAGTGCGGCTCGCTGTAGCTGCGCTTGACCAGGTGCTGCGCGAGCGGTTCGACCCATTCCGGCTCGACCCGGCCGGCGATGCGACCCCAGAGCCGGGAGGTCTCCACCAGTTCGGCGGCCATCACCCAGCGCGGCGGCTTCTTGAACAGCGCCGAGCCGGGGAACAGCGCGAACTTCGCCCCCCGGGCACCCAGGTACTCGTGCTTCTGGGCGTCCTTGAGGCCGATGTGCGACAGCAGGCCCGGCAGCAGCGACTGGTGCACCTTCGGGGTGTCGATCTCCTCGGGCAGGTCCGCGCCGCCACGGCGCCCCGTACCCCGGCCGGCGTCCGCGTCGCCCGCGGCGTCGCGCGCCGGCCGCCCGCCGCGCCGGTCGCCGTCCTGTGGGGTACGCAGCACCTGCCGCAGTTGACCGACGATGTCCTGCCATTCGCGGACCCGCAGGTAGTTCAGGTACTCCGTCTTGCACATCCGGCGGAACGCGCTGGAGGACAGCTCCCGCTGCTGCTCGCGCAGGTAGCGCCACAGGTTGAGGTACGCGACGAAGTCCGACTCGGAGTCGGCGAACCGGGCGTGCGCCTGGTCGGCTTGGGCCTGCTTCTCCGCCGGCCGCTCGCGCGGGTCCTGGATGGAGAGCGCGGCGGCGATCACCAGCACCTCGGTGGCGCAGCCGTTGCGCTCGCCCTCGACCACCATCCGGGCCAGTCGCGGGTCGACCGGCAGCTGGGCCAGCCGCCGGCCGAGCGCGGTGAGCCGCTTACCCGGGTCGGTCTCGGTCGGGTCCAGCGCGCCCAGCTCGTGCAGGAGGTTGACGCCGTCGGTGATGTTGCGCCGGTCCGGCGGGTCGATGAACGGGAACGCGGCGAGGTCGCCCAGCCCGATGGCCGTCATCTGGAGGATGACCGACGCCAGGTTGGTGCGCAGGATCTCCGGGTCGGTGAACTCGGGGCGGGACAGGAAGTCCTGCTCGTCGTAGAGGCGGATGCAGATGCCGTCCGACGTACGGCCGCAGCGGCCCTTGCGCTGGTTGGCCGACGCCTGGGAGATCGGCTCGATGGGCAGCCGCTGCACCTTGAGCCGGCTGGAGTAGCGGGAGATGCGGGCGGTGCCCGGGTCCACCACGTACTTGATGCCGGGCACGGTCAGCGAGGTCTCCGCGACGTTGGTGGCGAGCACCACCCGGCGCGAGCTGTGCGCGGCGAAGACCCGGTGCTGCTCCGCGCTGGACAGCCGGGCGTACAGCGGCAGGATCTCGGTGCCCAGCAGGGAGCGCTTCTTCTGCACCAGCTTGCCCAGCGCGTCGGCGGTGTCCCGGATCTCCCGCTCGCCGCTGAGGAAGACCAGGATGTCGCCGGGACCCTCGGCGGCCAGCTCCTCGACGGCGTCGCCGATCGCCTGGATCTGGTCGCGGACGTTCTCCTCGTCGCCGTCGCCGTCGCCGTCCTCCTCGCCCTCGGCCACCTCGACCAGCGGCCGGTAGCGCACCTCCACCGGATAGGTGCGCCCGGACACCTCGACCACCGGCGCGGGCACGCCCTGCGGCTCGTCGGCGGTGGCCGGGCCGGCGAAGTGCCGGGCGAAGCGGTCGGTCTCGATGGTCGCCGAGGTGATGATCACCTTGAGGTCGGGTCGCCGGGGCAGCAGCTCCCGCAGGTAACCGAGGATGAAGTCGATGTTGAGGCTGCGCTCGTGCGCCTCGTCGATGATCAACGTGTCGTACTGGCGCAGCATCCGGTCGGTCTGCAACTCGGCCAGCAGGATGCCGTCGGTCATCAGCTTCACCAGGCTGCGCTCGCTGACCTGGTCGGTGAAGCGCACCTTGTAGCCGACCACGTCACCCAGCTCGGTGCCCAGCTCGTCGGCGATCCGGTCGGCCACCGTCCGGGCCGCCAACCGCCGGGGCTGGGTGTGCCCGATCAGGCCGTTGATGCCGCGTCCCAGCTCCAGGCAGATCTTGGGCAGCTGGGTGGTCTTGCCGGAGCCGGTCTCGCCCGCCACGATCACCACCTGGTGATCACGGATGGCGGCGGCGATGTCGTCCCTGCGCTCACTGACCGGCAACCCCGCCGGGTACGTGATGACGGGTACGGCCGCTCGCCGGGCGGCGATCCGCTGCTCGGCCCGGGTCACGTCGGCGCTGATCTCGGCGAGTGCCGTCTCCAGCCGCTGGGGATCGCGCAGCTTGCGAGCGCCGTCCAGCCGCCGTTGGAGCCGGCGCTGGTCGCGGAACATCAGGGGAGAGAGGCGGCGGTGCAGCTCGCGTACCGGATCGGTCGCGGCGGAGGCGGCTGGATTCTGCATGTCGTGCCCAAGGATAGGCAGCCGCGCGGCGTACCGCCCCCGGGTTACCGCCGCGCCGGTGCCGCGCCGCTCGAACGGCCGTCTAGTGTTGCGGCCGACGTCGAGCTGGGGGGCCGGAAATGGAGCTGCGGGACACCGACCGGGCGTTGGTGCAGGCCGCGACGGCGGTCGCCAAACTGCGGTGCCGCAGCCAGAGCCACACAGTGGCCTCGGCGGGGCGGACCGCCGACGGGCGGGTCTTCTCCGGCGTGAACGTCCAGCACGGCACCGGGGGCGCCTGCGCCGAGCTCGTCGTCGTCGGCACGGCGGCGACGCAGGGCGTGACGGCGCTGGAGACGATCGTCACGGTGACCGACCGGGGGCGCGCGGTCAGCGTGCCGTGCGGCGACTGCCGGCAGGTGCTCAGCGGCCACTTCCCGTCGCTGCGGGTGATCATCGGTGAGCCGGACGCTCTGCGGGTGGTCGAGATCGGGGACCTGCCCGGCTGACGTCAGTCGCCGGCGGCCGCCTCCAGCATCGACCGGGGCATCGGCACCCCCTCGAACCGCACGTTGCCCTCCGGGACCAGCCAGCTCGTCACCCGCGCGGTCAACCGCCCGGCGCGCACGGCCGGGTCGTTGGCGAACAGCGCGCGGGCCTCGTCCGGGGCGATGGAGAGCACGACGAAGCCCCGCAACCGGTCGTCGTCGGCGTGCAGGAACGGACCGGCCGCGAGCACCAGCCCCTGCTCCACGAGCCCGGCCTGGTGGGCCAGGTGGGCGTCCTGCAGCCGGTCGATCGCGTCCTGGGGCAGCTCCGGCGGATCCGACGGTCGGACCAGGAGGACGACCGTGTGCTGGTCGAATCGCATGTCCACACCCTATGACGTGAACATCCCTCTTATGGGTGTCATGCACCATCTGTCCGCCGTGCGGTCGTCCGCGAAACTCATTCTCTTACTGAGGGTCGCAGGCGATCAGGAGGTGCGGAATGGTCAGCAGACGACGACTGCTCGCGGCCGGTGCCGCCGGCGGTGCCGCGGTTATGGTCCCGGCGGGCTGGACGGCGTCCAGCCCGGCGCTCGCCGCGGCGCCGCTGGACGCTGCCGACATCCCGAAGTACGTCGCGCCGCTCCGGATCCCAGCGGCCATGCCACCGGTGGCGACCGGACCGGAGCGGGACACGTACGTCATCGCGGTGCGTCAGTTCCGCCAGCAGATCCTGCCGCCGTCCTGGCCGCGCACGACGGTGTGGGGTTACGGCTCCACCGCCCACCCCGCCAGTTTCGGCTACCCGTCGCCCACGATCATGGCTCGGGTGGGCCGCCCGGTACGCGTGACCTGGGTCAACCAGCTCGTCGACGACCGGGGTGACCACCTGCCGCACCTGCTGCCGGTGGACCCGACCCTGCACTGGGCCAACCCGCCGGGTGGAACGGCGGGCCGGGACCGGCACGGCCACCGGGACGGCGACCCCCGCGGATACCGGGGGCCGGTGCCGCAGGTGGTGCACCTGCACGGCGCGCACAGCACCCAGGAGAGCGACGGACACGCCGAGGCGTGGTACCTGCCGGTGACCCGGGACCTGCCGCCCGACTTCGCGGTGGCCGGCAGCGCGTACCGCGAGTTCCGGTCCCGCTTCGCCGAGGCCTGCGGCCTGCGCTGGGCACCGGGATCGGCCACCTTCGAGTACGCCAACGACCAGCGGCCCTGCACCCTCTGGTACCACGACCACACCCTCGGGCTCACCCGGGAGAACGTCTACGCCGGGCCGGCCGGGTTCTACCTGCTCGGCGGCGGGGACGACCTGCCGGACGGCGTACTGCCCGGCCCGGCGCCGGCCCTCGACGACCCGCCGCACGCCCGGCACCACGACATTCCGCTGCTGATCCAGGACCGCAGCTTCGGCGCCGACGGCAGCCTCCGCTACCCGGGCGGGCACGCGTCGCACGGCGACGAGGCGCGCTGGACGTCGGAGTTCTCCGGCTCCACAATCGTGGTCAACGGCCGTACCTGGCCCTCGCTGACCGTGCAACCCCGGCGCTACCGGTTCCGGCTGCTCAACGGCTGCAACAGCCGCTTCCTGATGCTCAGCGTCGTCGCCAACGCCACCGCGCGGCCGGCCCGTGCGGTGCTGCCGGTCTGGCAGATCGGCAGCGACGGCGGCTTCCTGCCCGAGCCGGTGCCGCACGACCGGGTGACCCTCGGCCCCGCCCAGCGGGTCGACGCCGTCGTCGACTTCACCGACGTCCCGGCGGGCACCGAGCTCTACCTGGTCAACGAGGGGCCGGACTGGGCGTACCGGGGCGGTCGGCCCGGGGTGGACTTCCCGCCTGCCGACCCGCGGACCACCGGGCAGGTGCTGCGCTTCGTGGTCACCGAGGCGGCCGGCGTGGACACCAGCGTGCCGCCGGAGCAGCTGCGGCTGCCGTCACACCCTCCGCTCGGGCCGGCCGAGCGGGTACGACGGCTGTCGCTCAACGAGCGGATGTCCGGCCGGTCGATGGTCATGCTGCTCGGCACCCTCGACGAGCGCGGCCGGGGCCGGCCGCTGCGCTGGAGCGACCCGGCGACCGAGCAGCCCGTCCTCGGCGCCACCGAGGTGTGGGAGGTGCGCAACTTCACCCGGCACGTGCATCCGGTGCACCTGCACCAGGTCCAGTTCGAGCTGCTCGGTCGGGGGCATTCGGGCGGGGTGCAGCCGGACCCGGGGG
>NZ_VDFY01000165.1 GCF_006228125.1 Micromonospora orduensis
CGATCACGGGCCACCCGCACAACGTCATCGCGGAACTCACGGGGGTAGGGCTTGGGCACAGCAACATCCTTCCAGCCCGCCACCAGGGCAAGCCAACTCAGATGTCACCTATCGGTGCAGCAGACCCATGCGCCGGCCCCTTGGTCGGTGCACCACGATGATCGCCGGTTCGCGTAAGGTCCTTGCATGCAGCCGAGGGCGTTCGAGCAGCACATTGCGGTGTTTGGGGAGAGTGGTAGCGGAAAGACCGTTCTGCTCTCGTCGTTCTACGGTGGCACGCAGGAGCCGAAGTATCTGAAGAGGAGCCTCTTCCACGTCCTGGCGGAAGACATCGGCCAAGGTAACCGGCTGCACAAGAACTACCTCGGCATGAAGGACGAGGGAACGCTGCCGCTCACCACACGCTTTGCAGCCACGTCGTACGCCTTCAAGGTGCAGATGAAGGACGGGTCAGATCCCGCGGCGGCGAAGTCCCGGCCGTTCGACGTGCTGCGGGTGGTCTGGCACGACTATCCGGGGGAGTGGTTCGAGCAGTCCGTGCAGAGCCCGGAGGAGGCCCAGCGTCGCGCCGACACCTTCCGGTCCTTGCTGAGCTCGGATGTCGCCCTGCTGCTGGTGGACGGCCAGCGGCTGCTCGACAACGCGGGCGAGGAGGATCGGTACCTCAAGTCTCTGTTTGGCAATCTTCGTAACGGCGTGTTGTCGCTACGGGACGAGTTGCTGGAGGACGGCAAGCCGCTCGCCCAGTTCCCTCGGATTTGGGTGATGGCGCTGTCGAAGGCGGACCTCTTGCCGGACATGGACGTGTACAGGTTCCGTGATCTGCTCGTCGCCAAGGCATGCGAGGACCTCGAGCAGTTGCGCGAGGCGATCGCCGGGTTGGTGGAGGGCCGCGAGGCGCTGTCGGTGGGCGAGGACTTCGTGCTGCTCTCGTCGGCGAAGTTCGAGCCAGGCAGGATCTCGGTTGCCGAGCGCGTCGGGTTGGATCTGGTCCTGCCGCTGGCCGCCGTCCTGCCGTTCGAGCGTCATCACCGGTGGCACGAGTTGACACAGCTCCCAACACGCTTGTTCGAGGGCCTGCTCGGTCGTGCCGACGATCTGGCACTCGCGCTGCTGGCCAAGACCAAACTGCCCGGCCCGCTGGGTCTGCTGATGAATCTCGTCGGTCCGGACCTCATCAGCAACGCGGCGAAACTGGCCGGGGACAAGCTCCGGGCGGTCAATGCCGAGGCGCTGTCCAAGAAAGAGTTTCTCTCGGCCACACTGACCGGCTTCCGCATAGACCTGGAGAAGGGAGAGGAGAACCAGATCCTGCTCCGGAGCGTGCGATGAGCCTCATCTGGGCCACTCGCGGCCGAGCGTGGGGCTTCCGTTTCCTGCTCACCGGCGGGTTCCCGGACCCTCTTCCGGAGTACGAAGGCGCTTTCGCGGGTGCCGGCGACGCGCCGGAGATCTGCCACCCTGTCGGGGACAGGGTGGCGTTACGCATCCGGGATCCGCTGGGCCGTAAGGACCAGTCGGGCCGACTGATCCCGCACGAGTTCGTCATCTGCGGCCCGCAGGCCGCAGAGATCCGTTCGGTAGCGGACGGTCTTGCGCTGGTGTGGCCGCAGGTGGCCGGGGAGTTCGAGCGAGTCTGGGAGATGCCTCGGCCGCCTGTCTGAAGCCGATCGTCCCAGGCTGCCGAGGTGGCATGGCCCGGAGCAGTACCCGGTCTGAGCGGTGTGCCGACGTGGGGCGAGGTGTAGTGGCGGCAGGCGGGACGGCTATGAGCTGATCGCCCGAGCCCTGAAGGCGCCAAGACAATGATTGACGGGGCGCCTGTGCGGCTGCAACTTATCCACGGACGTCAGCGGCCCCGTCTGGCGCGAGCACGGGATGCGTCAGCGCCTCGCTTCTTCCAAGGCATTGGGCCGGCGGTTAGCGTGGAACTCGATGCCCGCCAGCGCTGACGGACTGATCGCCCTGCCTGCGGGCTGACGCCAGCGCCCCGGGCGTCGGACATAGGGCGCGACAGCGCGCCGAGTGTCAGTTCGAGACACCATACGAGAGCACCACCGGCGATTCCGGCGAGGGCACCGGCTAGGAACAAGTCCCGCTGGGCCGCTGCATGCCGGTCGACAAGGTCACCACTGAGCCGGTACGCGTTGCGCGCGTCGGCGAAGGAGTCAAGCGCGGCACCCCACCGAAGGACACCGGAGTCGGGTAGTTCCGGGCTGGCGAAGGTTGGCAGCAGGTCCGATGGCGGGTTGACCAACTGGACCTCGCCCTCGGAGCCTTTGGGTAACTGCGACAGTTGGAGGCCATTCACGGAGAAGACGCGGGGCCAGGGGACGACTGCGGGCAGCGCGTAGATTACTTTCGAGGCAGCGGTGTTGCTGGTGTGCGCCGCTGTTTCGCCGGTCAGGATCTCCTGTCGGAAGGGCGCGGCTCCGTCGAGGAACACGGGGCTGTAGACGCATTCCGAGAGGCTCCCCAGGATGCTGGCGTAGATGCCGTCAAGCAGCGTCCGTTGCCACAGCACCTTCCGGCCGTTCTTGTCCTGAAGGTCAACGGCCTCCGCGATGCTTCCGCACAGAAAGACGAGTAGGCGTGAAGGAGCGGTGGACTCCGCGTGCGGATCTCGCTCCTGGTCTATCACGATCGTCATCCTCGTGTGCCGTACACCGACCGACCCGTCAAACTCGACGTGGACGGAGATCGGCTCTTGTGCGTTGGCCGTCACCGCGGCGATGGCGATTGTCCCGGGATGCTGGATCCGTGGTGTGGGAACAGACTCGTTCGCGGCCATCCGCCATGCGGCCGTGCCAGTTCCGCTCGCCACCAGGAGAGCTGCAATCGCGAGTGCATACCTGCGCGAGGCCTTCCGGAAGGTCGACACAGAACTCAAGGTAACTCTGCCGCACCCGCCGCCTGCGGTGCCGACCGATAGCCGGCAGCGGCGCTGTCGGCTCCGCCTGAATAGTTCAGCCGGCATTGACAGGCGCCGGGATCAGGTGCCCCGCCAGATAGTCACGAGAGTCGGACTCGCCGGAGTCGAAAACAATGCGTCTCGTTCCGCAAAGTGGGCGACCCCCGCCCGACCGTCTGGCGGCCGTACGAGCTGTCAGGTTCTGCTTAACATCGAGGGCCGTCGGCAGCCTGCTTACCAAGAGTCAAGTCGATGGTCTGCTCGGCTTAGCTTAGCGGAGGCATGCGGGGTGTCTGATCCCCGGCGCGATGACTGCACGCGTCCCTGGCACCTATTCACTCAGGACCGCTGCCGGGCCGGCTGCCCTGACGCCATGCCCCGCGCGTCATTTCCTCCGCAAGCGCTGCCGTCTGCTCGGCTGGCGGCGGGTAGGTCTCGCAGTCCTCAGGTCTCACAGACGGTGACGGGGCGGCGAACCGGTCCGCGATGTCCACCCGGGCAGGGTCGGTGGTGACGCCTGAACACGCTCCGGGAAGGCTTTGCCCTGCCGCATCGGGTAATCGGGTTCTCCGGCCTGAGGGCCGTGCCATAAACTCCGCCGATGCTTGAGATGTCGGGGGACTTCGAGATCCACATTACGGCTCACGCTTCTCAGGCCGAGAAGCTGCGCGCGTTCGCCAACGACCATGGCGTGAAGTTCGTCCATATTGTGCTCGACCGTGGCGCGTACGTCTCTCAACCGATGCTGACCCTGAGCGGGCGAGGCACGCTGACCGAGCAGCAGGACGCGGTGCGGCATTGGCGACGCGGACTGGGCCGAGGCGGGGATACACCCGTACCGTGCAAAGATCGAGGCGGCGCCCTGGTGTACCGGCGTACCGCAGTCGGACGAGCAGGCAGCGGCCGAGCCGGGCGGCCGGTACTTCGAGCATCACATCAAACTGCTGCTACCCAGCACGGCGGTGGCGGATCTGGTGGCTCTCACCGATTTGGTCGCGCCGCACGGGGCGCGGCTGTCCCGCAACGCCCGCCGGGAGTTTGCTGACGGTGCGCAGGAGCGGTTCGTCAACCAGCGCTGTCACGGTGTCGGGCTCGGCACGGCCAGGCAGCGGCTTGACGAGCTCGTCGAGACCCTCCGCGCCGCGGGCCACGAGCCCACAACCGTGGAGCAGGAGTACGTCGTCCTCGACAGCAATCTCGACCACGACCACGGCTGGCTGGACTCGCCCACACCGAGCGCGAGCGGTTGGGCACGGGCGCGCGAGAACAGAATGAGGTCCGCGCCGGCCGAATCCCGGGCGGGCTACCCGCCGACCTACCAGCCCCTACCCGCCGGCCCGACGGTGCGCGGGAGGCACCGGGCGGCCACGTCCAGATCGACGTCGTCTTCGGCGAACGACTTCCTCTTCCACCAGAGGTGCTGATCCTGCCGGACGTCGACAAGCCGTTACTGGCCGCGCCTGCCCCGCTGGCGCTGGCGTGGAAGCTGCTGTGGCTGGCCACCGACCGGTACCCGCAAGGCAAGGACCTCTACGACGCGGTCCTGCTCGCGGAACACACCGCCGTTGACCAATCCCTCGTCCGCCAGCTCATGCGACCGGAACTCGGCGCTGAAGCCGATACTTTCAGGGCCGAGACCGCACTGTCCTGGGATGTCGACTGGTCCAACTTCACCGACGAGTACTCCGGAATCACAGGCACCGCCGAGCAGTGGGCCAGACGGCTCGCACTGGCCCTCGACCACGCCTGGACCTGACCAAGCATGAACAGGTCGGCAGGACTGGCACTCGCTTCACCCGGCTGTCGTAATAGTTGGAAGCGCGCGACAAGCGGCAGATCCGGATGGTCGCGAGGGCTCTCGGCCCGAGAAGATCGAGGTCATGGGGCATAGCTACCGCGCTGGCGGCGGTCCCTATGCTGACCCCCCGCCCGGTGGGTCACAGGCCGGTTCGCCCGTCGATGCACTCGCGCAGGAGGTCGGCGTGGCCGGCGTGCCGCGCATACTCCTCGATCACGTGGACAAGCACGTCGCGCGTGGCGTGGCTGCCACCGTCGGCCGGCACCTCGCGGCCCAGGTCGGCCTCCTCGAGGGCGTCGAGCCATTCGTCGGTCTTGGCGATCTCGGCCTTCCAGGTTGCGAAGGCGTCCTTCACCACCGCTGGGTCGGGGACCGCGCTCCCGAAGTCCCAATCCGGGTCGTCCTCGTGCTTGTAAAGGCGCGGTGCGTCGGTCCGCCCTTGCAGCACACGCTGGAACCAGTGGTTCTCCATCTGAGTTAAATGGCGGACCAGGCCGAGCAGGCTCAGGGTGCTGGGCGGTACCGAGCGTCGGCCGAGCTGCTCGGCGTCCAGTCCGTCGCACTTCATCTCTATGGTCAGACGGTAGTTGCCGAGGTACTCCCGGTAGGTGGCCTTTTCGCCGACGGGCTGACCGAAGGTCCTGGGGTCGTCCTCGGGGGCGGTCCACAGTTTGCTCACGGCGCCACCCAATCGCGGGCGGACCGCACCAGTCAACTGGTTGCGGTGCCCCAACTACGACGGCCGCCAGGAGGAATTCGAACTCCGCTCACTCATCGACACAACCGCGCGGTCGGCGGCAGAAGAGCGTACGCATGAAGGTGCCGGCTGTGCCGGTCTGTGATGGCGGCTTCGATACGAGAGGCGCCTGGCGACCGACCGGGGTCAGATCCAGTCGGGTAGCGTCTCACCGTGTATCAGGCGATCTTGCTGGACCTGTGCGGCACGCTCGTACACGATGATGAGAGCGCGGTCAATGATGTCTGCGTGCAGGTAGCAGATTTGATCGCAGTCGATCCGTCTGCTATCGCGGCAGAGTGGTCCCGACGGCTGGAGGCCAGCGCCGAAATGGCGTACGGGGCCGGTTTTCGTACGCTCGCAGACCTGACGCTCGACAGCCTCACCGAGGCTGTGGCGAACTTCGGGGCATCCGTGGAGCTTGAGCCGATCTGCCGCAAGCAGCTGCACTCCTGGCGTCATCCACCGCTGTACGACGACAGCCGGCCGTTCCTCGATGCTGTGAAGGTGCCGGTGTGCCTGGTCTCCGACGTCGACCAGGACGACCTGACGGCGGTGCTGCGGTGGCACGGCATCGCCGTCGCCGCAACGGTGACCAGCGAAGAAGCCCGCGCATACAAGCCCCGCCCCGAACCGTTCCAGCTCGCGCTGGCCCGCCTCGGCCTGGGCCCCGGCGACGTGATCCACATCGGTAACTCCGCATCGTCCGATGTCGCCGGAGCCGCCGCTCTGGGTATCGACACGGCATTCCTCGACCGTACTGGAGACGGCCTGCCGCCGGGGGTCACGGCAACCTACACCGCGGCGACGCTGACGGCGCTGCTGCCCCAGGTGATGCCATGCTGAAAATCCTGGTCAGCGGCTGCCTGGGCGGCGCACCGATCCGGTTCAACGAGACCGGCGTGCCGGTCGCCTCTCCGATCTGGCAGCGCTGGGCTTCTGAAGGGCGCCTCGTGTCGCTGTGTCCAGAACTGGCCGTCGGATTCCCGGTGCCGCGCCCACCAGCCGAGATCGTCGGCGGCAGCGCGGCCGACGTCCTCGACGGCCACGCCCAAGTACACGAAGCATCGGGCCGTGACGTCACCGAACTGTTCCAGGCGGCGGCGCAGCGGGCGGTCGACAAGGCACTGCAGGCCGGCGTCGGGCTCGCCATCCTGGTCGAGGGCAGCCCTACCTGCGGTAGCACCTACGTTCACGACGGAACCTTCACCGGCGTCACCGTCGCTGGGCGTGGCGTCGCGGCCGAGGCGTTGCGCCGCCGGGGCATCCCTGTGTTTCCTCACCACGACCTGGACAGGGCAGCGGCTGCTCTGGCGGAGCAGGAACGGCAGCACGGCAACGGCTGACGCCCGCTCGTCGCAGCGTGCGGTATCACCTAACGCACTCACATCGGCATGTGCGGACGCCGCCCTACCGCCTTCGCAGGGCGCCGACGCCTTCGGATCGCCGAAGAGGTCATCACAGAGGATGCGCTGGTCGCGCGCCGCTACTGGGACTGGCGTTTCAGGCGACGGGACCAGCTACTGGTTCGGCGCGGCGGGAGTGTGCGCCCGGACATCCATGTAGGGCAGACCGTCGTGCCGGCTCAACGTCAGATAGACTCAGGTGGCGTAGCCCCGAGGGATCAAGGGCCGCGCGGTGGCTACCGTAGCGAGAATGTCGATCACGACCCGTACGGTGCGTCGGCTCATGGCCCTGGCCGCGCTACTGTTCCTGGGCATCGCACTGCTCATTCGCGCCTTCGACGACGGGGCGCTGCGTCAGTACTCCGGCACCGCTCTGTACGCATCGATGGTCTGGGCCGCGGTGCTGTTCATGTGGCCACGGATGGCACCGGCGCCCGCCGGGACCGTTGCCACGGTCTTCTGCTGGGTTGTGGAACTCGCACAGCTGACCGGGTTGCCAGCTGAACTGTCGTCGCGGAGCCTGGCCGCGAGGCTGGCGCTGGGCGTGCAATTCGACCCCGTCGACCTGGCCTGGTACCCGGCGGGCGTGGCTCCCCTGATGGTGCTGCACCACCTGGTACGCGCCCGGCACCGCGCTACCGCCGCGCCACATCGTCCCCCATCGGCCCTCCGACATGAAGCAAGCGCTGGTAACTGACATGGAAACAGCAGGAGCTGGCCACTTCGGATCTCGCTGACAGTTGGCTCGCGCGGACGCGCTGACCGATCATCCATCACGTGCCGTCCGAATCAACAGCGTCGGCATCGGTTCCAACCTCAACGAAACCCGCCACACAGATGCATCGCGGCAGACCGGACCCGCACAGCTTCTTGTTTTCCGGGAGTCGCTACAGCAGGTCCAGCGCCGTCTCGATCCGCGTAGCCAACACCAGATCCATGGTGCCCTCCACGCGGACATTGACCACTGCGCTACCCGGTGACAGCGCCAGCCGGACTACCAGCGTAGGCGTGCCTGCCAGCGGATACTCGAACCAGCCGTCGACTACCTCGTCGCTGGTGTCATCCAGCGCGCCGACCAATGCCGCCTCGTCCAGATCGTCGTACGCGTAGCCAACGTAGGCGCTGATCTGCCGAAACAACCGCACGACATGATCCTCGGTCACCCATCCCTCGACCCGCGCCACGTCGTCGCGGACCGCCCTGTCCTGCGGCAGCGAGGCGGGCGGCACCAACTGCTCCGATTGCGGATCGTACAGATCGAGGCCGTACGAGCCGGCCAGAACAGGGAGTGCACTCATGGCTTCCCAGCCGTAGGGCAGGGCCAGAGCGACGAATCGATCGACGAGTCCGCCCTCGCCCCATGGCTGCCGCCAACCTAAGTCGTGGTGCCACGGCGCAATCATGTCGTCGAGGTCCGGCCACCGGCGTAACAGCTCAGCGCGAAAAGCTAGAACGCGCTCATCCGGCACCAGACCATCGGCCTTCTCATCCGCGAGCCGATCTGCCAGCCGGCGAGGGTCCTCAGCCGCCCCGGACCGCCAGAAGTACAGGTCGTAGCTCACACGAGCAGAGTAAACAACTTCTTGGTCGGCGCGCTCTCCTCAACAGATGAACACATCACCGGCTCAACAGCGACAACTGCCAACGCTGACACCTTCGCTGCCGCTGACCACTTCGCCAACCTGCACCCAATCTGCTCCCAGTTGGATCGACGCCGCCGCGGCCGCGTGGACCGGACGGGTCAACACCTCGCTGCCCGCACGGACCCGGTGGACGTCGACGCGTTGCTCATCCGGGCCCGACGGCTGTGTTGCCTGGGCCTTGCCTACCGGGCAGGACCTCGACGCCACCACGGTGGTGCGTGCGCTGGGCACCTGGTTCGGCCAACCGGCCTGAGCGCTGTTTTAACAGTCGTCTCAGATTCGCTCGGTATGAAGTCGGCATCAGATAAGCGATGTGACCCGTCTGTAGGAGGCTAGTGATGGCAGTCAACGCAGCGCCGTCCGGGGAAGCGCCGGCCGGTCGGTTGGCAGGCCGGTGGGTGCCGTGGTTGGTGATTGGCCTATGGGTGGCGCTGGCGGCGGTGATGGTGCCGTTGAGCGGAAAGCTGAGCTCGGTCACTACCGACAGAGCTGTGGACACCCTGCCGGCCGGTGCCGAGTCGACCAAGGTGGCGGTGCTGGAGGACAGTCTCCCCGGCGGTGAGGGCAACACGTTCGTGTTCGTGTACCACCGCGCCGGCGGCATGACCGACGCCGACCGCGCGACGGCCGAGCGCCACTACAACACCCTTGCCAAGCGGTACCCGCCGAAGGTGGCGGCCCCGGCCGGCGAGGACGACGAGGGCCCACCGACAAGACTCTCCACCAACGGCAAGGCGATGATGTTCACCCTCGACGTGAGCACGACCTACGGCGCACCGGAGGCCATCGTCGGGCCGTTGCGTGACGCCGTGAAGGACCGCCCCGCCGGCCTGGAACTCGACGTGACCGGCCCGGCCGCGGTCGACGGCGACATGGACGCCGTCTTCGACGGCATCGACCTGCAAGTCTTCCTCACCACCGTCGTCGTCGTAACGCTCCTACTCATCCTCACCTACCGCAGCCCGGTGTTGTGGTTCATCCCGCTGGTGGTCGTAAGCGCGGCCGCACTGACCGCGATGGCCACCGTCTACCTGCTCGTCAAAGGCTTCGGGATCGTGGTCAACGACCAGAACTCGGCGCTGCTAACGATCCTGGTATTCGGCGTCGGCACGGACTACGCGCTGTTGCTCATCGCTCGATACCGGGAGGCACTGCACCACCACGAGAATATCCGGGTTGCGATGGTCCACGCGTTGCGCGGCGCGGCGCCGGCGATCGCCGCGTCTGCGGCCACCGTGGTCGCCGGCCTGCTCTGCCTGCTCGTCGCGGACCTGAACAGCACCAGCGGGTTGGGCCCGATCGGTGCGGCCGGCATTCTGTGCGCGCTGGTGGCCATGCTGACGCTGTTCCCGGCGGTGCTCGTGGTGCTCGGCAGGCGGATCTTCTGGCCGGCCATCCCGCGGTTCAGCACGACCGTGGAGCAGAAGCCGGGGCTGTGGGGACGGCTTGGCACCGCCATCAGCCGCCGCCGCTGGGTGGCGACGCTCGGCTCGCTCGGAGTCCTCGGCGTGCTCGCCCTCGGGCTGGCGGGCAATACCGGCGCCCTGCGGGAGCAGGACCAGTTCCTGTCCGCGCCGGAGTCGGTCACCGGCTTCACCGTTCTCCGCCAGCACTTCCCGGAGCTCGGCGGCCAGCCGATGACGATCTTCACGCGGCCGGCGTACCAGGAGCGGGTGCTCGACATCGCCAAGGGCACCCGAGGTGTGGCCACCGCCATCCCGGGTCAGACCAAGGGTGGCTGGGCCGACATCTCCGTGTTCCCGACGGACGCGCCAGACACCGTCGCAGAGTACGACACGATCAAGCGGGTGCGCACCGCCGTGCACGCGGTGAGCGGGGCGGAGGCGATCGTCGGCGGGCCGAGCGCGGAGAACCTCGACACCGAGGTGACCACCAGCCGCGACGAGAAGCTGGTGATCCCGCTGGTGCTCGCCGTCGTCCTGATCGTGCTCGGGCTGCTGCTGCGCGCGGTCGTGGCCCCGTTGGTCCTGATGGCCACCGTGGTCGTCTCATTCGCCGCAGCCTTCGGCGGCAGCGTGTTCGTCTTCGACACGATCCTCGGGTTCAAGGGCATCGACTATTCGGTGCCGCTGCTGGCATTCCTGTTCCTGGTGGCGCTCGGCGTCGACTACAACATCTTCCTGGCCAGCCGTGCCCGGGAGGAGGCCGTGCGTCTCGGCACCAGAGACGGCATGCTCAAAGCCCTCTCCGCCACCGGCGGCGTCATCACCTCGGCAGGCCTGGTCCTGGCGGCCACGTTCGCTGTCCTCGCCTCACTTCCGCTGGTGATGCTGATCGAGGTCGGGTTCCTGGTCGCCTTCGGCGTGCTGCTCGACGCCCTGCTGGTGCGATCGGTCCTGGTGCCCGCCCTCACCCTGCTGATCGGCCGGCGGATGTGGTGGCCGAGCCGGCTGTCCCGACCGGTGGAGCCGCCGGACGGGCGACAGCCGCTCGCCGACGACGAGGAGCCCGCGCTGCATCGGTGAGCGCGGCGGCACGGGCGAGATCCGGGACGGAGCCTCAGGCCCGTCCCGGATCTTTTTCATGACCCGGCGGTGGGCCGCGTGATTCGACCGGGCAGGGCCGCGGCCGGAAGGTCAACCCGAAGCAGCGCGCCACCGCGTGCGGAGCGGGCGACGGTGGCCCGGCCGCCGTGGGCGTCGACGACCCGCTGAACGATCGACAACCCCAGACCGGATCCTGGCAACGCCCGGGCGCTGTCGGCACGGTAGAACCGATCGAAAACCCGCGGTACGTCGGCGGCGTCGATGCCCGGCCCGGCGTCGTCGACCTCGAGGACCGCCGACGCGCCCTCGGCACGGAGCCGGACCTGGACCGGCTGGTCCGCGGGGGACCACTTGCCGGCGTTGTCGATGAGGTTGAGCACCGCCCGTTGGAGCGCAGCGGGACGCCCGCTCACCCACACGGAGGTGACGTCGAGCGCGACCTCGATGTCGGGCACGCGGGAACGCACCCGGGTCGCGGCGGCCACCACCACGTCGGCGAGGTCGAGCAGGTCGGTGCTCTCGTCGGTGACGTCACCGCGCGCCAAGTCGGTCAGTTCGGCGGCGAGGGTGCTCAACTCGGCTACCTGGGCGCCGAGGTCGTTGAGCAGCCGGGTCCGGCTCTCCGCCGGCAGTGCGCTGTCCAGGGTGCCGCGCCGATCGAGCCGGATCAGCAGTTCGACGTTGAGGCGCAGGCTGGTGAGCGGGGTCTTGAGCTCGTGGGCGGCGTCTTCGGCGAGCAGCCGCTGGGCCCGCCGGGAGTCCCGGAGCGCGGCGAGCATGTCGTTGATCGACTGGATCAGCCGCCGGATCTCCCCGCCGCCTTCATCCGGGATGTCGGCGTCGAGATCCTGGGTGTGCGCGACGCGTACCGCGGCGGCGGTCAGCCGGTCGATCGGTGCCAGGCCGGCCCGCGCCACGGTCCGCCCGACAAGGGCGCCGCCGACCACGCAGAGCAGCCCGATCAGCAGCATGCCGAACCCGAACCGGTTGATCGGGCTGTCGTTGGCGACGCGGGCCACCTGGACCGCGCCGTCGCCCGCCCGCAGCGTGTAGATGAGGTAGCCGTCCTCGTCGATGTCGTTCGACTCCATCAGGTCGGCCGACGCGCCCTGCGCCACGCGCCCGGCGTGCTCGCTGACCGAGGGCAGCGCGGGTTGGCCAGCCGGCGTCCGGGTCGAGCCGTCGGGCAGGATGACCCGCACCAGTCGACCGGATCCGGGATACGGCGGTAGCTGGACCTGCGCCAGACCTGCGCGCTCCGCGTCCGTCGCCAGGACGCGGGAGTCGGCGCGCAGCTGATCCTCGGCGGTGTCCCGCAGCTCCCAGTCCAGCAGCTCGCTGGCCACCTGAAAGGCCATGAACACGCTGACCGCGATCGCCGTCGCCGCGATCACCGTCACCCTGGTCCGCAGTGACCTCCGGCGCCACCATCGGGTCAGCCGACGCGGTTCCCGGCCTGCGGGCCTGCTCACAGAGGACTCTCCCGCAACGTGTATCCCAGGCCGCGCAGCGTGTAAATCAATCGCGGCTCACCCTCGGCCTCCATCTTGCGGCGCAGGTAGCTCACATACACCTGGAGGTTGTTGGCGGTGGCGCTCATGTCGAAGCCCCAGATCGCCTCGAACAGCGCGTCGCGGGTCAACACCCGGGTCGCGTTACGCACGAGGACCTCCAGGAGGGAGAACTCGGTCCGGGTCAGGCGCAGCGGCCGCCCGCCCCGCCACGCCTCGAACCTGTCGGGATCGAGCCGGACGTCGGCGAACGACAGGACCTTCGACTCCCCGTCGCCCGGCGTGCGCCGGCGCAGCAAGGCCCGCACCCGGGCGAGCAACTCCTCGGTGGCGAACGGCTTGGGCAGGTAGTCGTCGGCGCCCGCGTCCAGCCCTGCGACCCGGTCCGAGACCTGGTCACGAGCGGTCAGCATCAGCACCGGCAGATCCCGACCCGCCGCCCGCAACCGCCGGCAGGTCTCCAACCCGCCGAGGCGGGGCATCATCACGTCGAGGATCAGCAGATCCAGCGTGTCACCGCCGGCCCCACCGACCCCGTCGAGCACGGCGAGACCGTTGGCGACGGTGCTGGTGTCGTAACCCTCGACCTGGAGAACCCGCTCCAGCGACTCACGGATGGCCGCGTCATCATCCGCGATCATGATCCGCACGCCGACCGCCCCCTTCCAGTCGATGCTTTTGCCGCTCATGGTCCCCGATCAACCTGAGGCCAGGATTAAAAGGTCGGGCGCACGGTGGACCGCAGCATCCCATCGCCATGATCAGGTGCACTGTTCTCGGCATGAGCGAGCGTGCATCCCGGGGTGATGACCTGAAACTTCGAAGGTCGATGCCTTCGGGTGTGCCGAAGAGGTCGCCACAGAGGATGCGCTGGTCACGGCATCGCGAGTGGGATCGACGTCTCAGCCAACGGGACCAGCTACTGGTCCAGCACGGCGGAGGCGGGCGACGGGACATCGATGTACAGCAGACCGGCCACTATGAGCCAGTACTCCGTCTCGACCTCGAACCGGCGTTTGCGTCCTCGTCGTCCCATCAACACGCCTCACATGATCAGCTGTGTTGCGACAAGTACTGGAACCCACCCGGAACCACGTGGTCAGTTTTCAGGCGGCGCCGACAGCCGCTGCTCCCAACCTGCTTTCCCCAATCGGGCTGGCACCGGGCCGCCCACCGATCGTGAGCTGCCAGCCCGGTGCCTTGGTTGGCACCAGCGCTGACTCCCGTAGTCGCATCGGTCGACCGGGGAGCCACGCCCGCGGTCACCGCGCCTTGTCAGCGGCAGATCTTCGCATCAGGTTGCGTGTACTAGAAGCCGCGGAAGATTCCTTCGCCGTTCGCATTATCGGCAAACTCTTCCCAGTCCATGTTCGAAATCGTGAGGTTGTTCTGAACCGACCACATCTCGGACGGCAGGACTCGGAACGTGGCACCGTACTGCGGCCCCTTGCCCTGGTCTTCTAGATCTTCCACGTAGTCGTAGAGGTTGACTACCAGGATCGGCCGATCAGGGTGGGTCAGCGCCTTCGTGTCGACGAGGAAGGCAACGGCATGATTGAAATCCGCGGGCACCACCTCCAGGAGCTGCGACGGCGTGATTCCCTCGAAGGCACGATCATCTACGAATGCAACGAAAGCGGTGAACCCGTCTTCTGTCTGGGGTTCAGCGATCGCCGCCTGAATCGCTGTCCATTCCTGCGGATGGGCAAAATCGGTACGGATGACAAGGGATACGTCGGAACTCTGGTGCCACATGCGCTCATCCACGCACGGGAGGATAGGCCACCGGCAGCATCGAACGCACTCTCATCGACATGAGCGCGCACCGCCTCGGGTCGTGGAGGCGCGTCCGGCTGAGAGGGCTCGTGCACAAAGACGAATCCCGAAGGCCTGACTCGGGATCCGTCAAGATGGGCTGATCTTCAGCTGAGCGCGATGGTGCCGATAAGGCGTATCCCACGTCGGGCATCGGTCCGTGGCGGTCCACCGACCGAACCCCTTGCCCGGGTAGGCGAGTCGCGACGAGCAGGCGCACGCTGTTTTTTGGTGACGGCACGTCCCCGATGGCGGGGGAGTGGGGCGCGGTGGGACCCAGCACTGCCATGTCTGCCGGCCTCCCCCGTTTACCCCCCGAAAACCCCCGTCCGCCGTTGACAATCAGTGACAAGAAGCGACCAGTGTTTGATCGTGTCTGTGCAGCTCAACGCCCATTTCTGGCAATCAATGACAAGCTCGATTTGATTACGGATGGTAACAAGGGGTCGTCGGTTCGAATCCGGCCGTCCCGACGCATCTGACCAGGGGATATGCCGACGGAGGCATATCCCCTGTGGTCGTTTCAGGGCTGTGTTGTCGCGTTGCTGTCGCACCCACGCACGGATCTTGCAACGGAGCTCAGGCGGCCCGGGCGTCGGCTGCGTCGAGGGCCGCGCAGGTGGCGCTCACGCCGTCGGCGGCGGCCTCGCGGGTGAGATGGCCGTAGATGTCGACGGTGGTGGCCACGTTCCTGTGGCGCAGCGTCTTGGACACCACGGCCATCGGCACCCCTTGGTTGATCATTATCGTGGCGGCGATGTGTCGCAGGTCGTGCACCCGAATTGCCGGAAGCCCGGCGTCGGCGGTGAGGCGGCGCAGGTGGTCGAGCACGTACTGCGGCCGCACGGGTTGCCCATCGGGCCTGGCGAACACGAGGTCGAGGTTGTCGTGGTGGCGGGCGGTCACCTGTTGCCGGCATTGGCGGCGGCGTTGCCGCTGCAACGCCTCGACGGCCCGGGCGGACAGGGCGACCCAGGCCCGGCTGCCGTGGGTCTTGGGCGCGTTCAACATGCTGCGGCTGTTGTCGACGCTGACCAACGTCCAGCGCACGAACAGTGCCCGCGCCTTGAGGTCCACATCGGCCCAGTGCAGACCCAGAGTCTCACCTTTGCGCATCCCGGTGCAGATCATCAACTCGAACAGGTCCGCTAGGGGATCCTCAACGGCGTGGCAGTGCCGCAGGAACGCGCTTGTCTGGCTGGTGCTCCAGCAGGTGAGCTCGGGTTCCGGCGGTCGGGGGATCGTGGCGAAGCGGGCGGCGTTGTGGGGCAGCCGGTGGTTGCGGCGGGCGTCGTTGAGCGCGCTCGACAGGGTCGTGACGCAGCGGCGCAGGGTGACCGGGCCGCGGCCGGCGGCGAGTTCACGCTGGATGAACTGGGTGACGTGGTCGTGAGTGAGCCGTTCCAAGGGCACGGCGCCGAGCGCGGGGATGAGGTCGTTGTGGATGTAGGCGGTGTAGCGGTTCACGGTGTTTGTCTTGAGGGCCGGTGACTTGGCCTCAAGCCAGCAGGTGAGGTAGCTGGCCACCGTTTCGCTGTCGTCGAGGCTGACGCCGGCGCGCTCGCACTCGAGCACATGGGCGCGGGCCGCCGAGGCTGCCGCCTTGGTGGCGAAACCGGTACGGCGCATGGTGCTGCGCTTGTTCAGGCTCGGCAGGTCGACGGCGAACGCCCAGCCGCCGTGCCGGGCATTGGACAGCTTGGGGCAGCGGGGGCCGAGTAGTCGGCCGGTGCTGTCACGACAAGCGCAGCAGCGGTAGACGCGGCCCCGGTTCGGGTTCTGTCTCATGATGTCCTCCTCGGTAGAGGTGAGCTTTTGCCACCTCTACCGTCGCCCCGTTCGGCTGCGACAGCATCGCGACAACCCCGTATGTCCTCCCTGCGTGTGACGCTCCTACTTGTCGTCTCGTCAAGGGTGAAACACCTCGCGTTCCTCCCGGCCTGGAGGCCGGTGGCGTTCGAGTTCGGAGAAGGCTGCCGTGGTAGAGAAGATTTTGCCTTCGCCGGTGGGGTGGTAGCTGCCGGCCAGGGTGCGCAGGCCGATACCGCTTTCGTGGAGGTCTTCGGCGGTGGTGAGGACGTCTTTGAGGGAACGGCCGAGGCGGTCGAGTTTCCAGACGCACAGCGTGTCGCCGAGTCGGAGGTAGGCCAGGGCGGCGGCAGCCCAGGGCGTTCAGTGGAGCGGGTGGATAGGCGACTCGGTGGACTCATTCATGAATGTGCCGAGACCGCGTGACGTTGACCCGGTTTCGACACCATCGGCTCAGGCCGCTGCCCCCCAGGTGAGGGCGATCCACAGGTCGGTAATCGTCGAATCATCGAGGTAGAGCGTGAGCGGCCCGAGCGCCGGCGGTAGGGGCTCGACGAGCAGCCCGCTGCGCAGGTCGCCGACGCTCGGATCGGCGCGCAGCAGGGTCTCGTGCCGAGACCCCGGTGGGTTGTCGGCTGCCGCGTCGTACACCGTCACGTCTGCGTCGCCGGCCGAGGCGAAGAGTTCCAGCGCGTGCAACACCCGGTCGGTGGTGAGCCGGGACCAGTAGGGGTAGTGCTCCTCTCGCAGCGTGAGCGTCAGCGGTGCGGTCGGTGGTAGGCCGGTAGGGGCCGTCGCGACGAAGCGGGCCCACTCGGTCGGGAACTCGTGCCGTACGGACAGCAGCCTGGTCGAGCCGACCGCCGCCGCCGCGGCGATCCGCCCCTGCAACGCCGCCACGGCGGCCGATCGCAGCGCGGCCCCGCCCTCTCGCGCGGTGTAGTGCAGGTGCAGCACCACGTCGGAGATCGTGTCGTGGTCGAACTGCGGGACGTCACTCGGCAGCTCCAGCCGCCACTGGCTGACCGCTCCGGAGCCCTCGAACGGCAGGTACCGATCGTCGCCGCCACCACTGTCGAACAGTCCGCTGTCGCTCGCCGAGCTGGTCACGATGGACTGCACGCCGAAGTAGTCGCTGAACCGGCTGTCGTCGGCGGTCGCCCGGTCGTAGCCGGCATCGGAACCGGAGTCGACCGCCGGACTGGTCCGCACCGAGCTGGACAGCAGGGTGAGGGTGCAGTTCACTGAGGCGTATGGTCCGGCGACGCACGGAATGGTGACCGCCGCGCCGCGCAGCCGCCGGAAGTAGTGCCCCGGCGCGTCCAGGTCGAAGGCGGCCTCGCCGACGTCGATCGTGCACTGGCCGGTGGTGCGCAGCTCGATCAGCGCCCGCGGGTCGAGCTGGCGCAGCGAGACGTGCTTGGTCAGCTCGTACTCGCGGCGGTTCAGGTCCGCGTACGCCAGCTCCATGCGAGTCACGTCCAGGTACAGCTTCTCCCCGGCGAGTAGTTCCTCCTTGCCGCCGCGGTAGTCGTAGCGCAGGAAGGTGCGGTTGGGGTCGCCGAGTTCGTGCTGCAAAGCCCGCTCGGCTTTGCGCGCGGTGTCGTACGCCAGCTGGAAGCAGCGCTGGTAGAGGCCCCGGGTCTCGCGCTTGAGCCACAGGTAGAACGCCTCGTTGGTGATCTTTCCGGTACGGGAATCGGTAAGGAACCGCTCGATGTCGGCGGCATTGCGGATCGCCTGCTGGTGGTTGGTGTAGTCGCGGTGCGCCATGTCTTCCCGGATCTGCGCGGCCCGCAGCTGCTTGAGGGTCGCGTTCAGCTCTCCGGCGGCAATGGTGCTCTGCAGTGTCCAGTCCTGCTCCCGCCGGTCGTACCCGGCGATTCGGGCCGACTGCCCGGCCAGGTAGCCCTCTTTGCCGCTGGCCGACCGATCCATCGACGCCTTGAGGTTGGACAGCCGGGTCAGCGCGGTGCCGCCGAAGGAGATGGCCATGCCGACCCCGAACGGAGTGATGTGGGTCTTGAAGTCCGGGATGAGGCTGGTGAAGGTCGCCGCCCGATCGAACCACTCGGCGCTGTTCTGCTTGGCCTGCGCCGACTGCAGGTGGAGCATCTCGGCGGCCTCGTCGGGGGTCAGCTGGTGGCCGGCCGCGACCAACGGCGACAGCGGACTGATGGTGACCGAGGCGTCGGCGACCTCGTTCGCAGGTTCCTGGGAGCTGAACCGGGCCCTGTCCATGGCGTCGGTGTCGAGGGCGTCCAGCTCCGGCTCGGTCAGCGCCGACCCGTTGACGCCGAGCAGCCGCTGGTAGTGCCGGTACCGCTGGTACGCGTTCGACAGCGACGCCTCCAGCGCCTCCCGGGACTTGACCGCCTCCTGCCATGCCTCGTACTTCACCGTCTCGGCAAGCTCGAGCAGCTGCCGTTCCTGCCGGGCGCGGAGCACCCCGAGCGTCTCGGCGTCCTTCTTCTCGATCGCCGACAGCAACTGTGCGCCAAGGCCGCGGACCTCCTGGCAGAGCTGACCGGCCTTGGCCACCAGCGACCGGAACCGCACCAGCGGCAACGGCTGATTCAGGCCGCTCAGCACGGCGGCGACGTTCAGCCCGGCGGCTGTCGCCCGGGCGAGCATGCCCGGGTCGATGGGCGGGTCGAACAGCGGCAGCTGCCGGAACACCCCCTCGATGGTCAAGGAGTTGCGGATCTTGAAAAGCCGGTCGGCGACGGTGTCCCAGTAACCGAGCAGCGTGTCGTTGCGCGGCACGCAGAAGTACAGCGTGGAACCGATGCCGGTAACGGTGGACAGCGGTGCCTCGTCCGACACGGGGGTGGGCGCGGGCGCCAGGTCGAACGGCAGGTCCGCCTCGATCTCCCGGACCGCATTTGAGAACACGTCGAGGTCGCCGCGTAGGCTGCGGTAGGTCTGCGTCACCCGTAAACCCTTCGGCGGGACCTTCTCCGGGCGTGGCCCGAGCAGGTTTGCGGCCAGGACGTACAGCTGGGTGGCCTCGTTGATCGCCTCACCGGTGTCCTGCCGGAACAGCGAGTCGCCCCAGGCGACGAGGTTGTCCAGGTACGCCATGACCGTCTTGAGCATGTACGCGGTCGGCCGGTACCGGGCCACCACGTGCGGCGAGAACGGCTGGTCCGCCCAGGACGAGATCGCCGAAACGGTGTCGGCGAGCAGTTGCTGATCCGCGCCGGTGGACAGGTTCGTCAGGATCTCGGTGATCGACTCGACGTCGGTGGTCCGGAACGGCTGGACCTTCCAGAACCGCTCCGGTGCCGGGTCGTCGCTGTCGTCGGTGGGGTCGAAGATGTAGTGGAACCAGCGCTGCGCCTCCTCGTACCGGCCGTTGCGGCTCAGGTGCATCGCCGCCGTCAGCGGCAGGTGGAAGAACAGCTCCCAGTTGTAGACGGCGTACCCGCCGGAGATCGTGAAGTCCAGCTCGGCGACCGGGTACGGCTCGGCGACCAGTTCCGTCGGCTCGTACCTGTGATCGGTCATCAGCGTCCGGCGCAGCGGCGGCTGCGCGGTGTCGGCATCCTGCAACTCGTCGATCGAGCCGGTCACCAACCGGTGTGTCAGCTCGGTGACGTACGGGTGGAAGTGGGTGCGGAACGTGTACGACAGGGTACGTTCGCGGATCCGCTCGGTCGGGAAGTTGAGCGGTTCGTACGCGGTGGAGGCCAGGTCCGCGCCGTTGTGGAAGGCGGTCATCGCCGTGCTCCCGTCCGGGTGCCGGCGGCAGGCCCAGTGACTGGACCTTCGACCGATGCGCCCTGGTAGCGGATCGTGGTGGCGGGCGCGGTCACCCAGTCGGCGCGTGGCACGAGCCCGAACCGCGCCGCCGGGCTGAGCTCGACCGCCGTCGCGCCGGCCGTGGCGGTCTGGCCGAGCAGGTCGAGCCTGGTCCAGTACTGGTCGAGGTCGAAGTGCAGCTGCCCGGTGATCGCGGGGATCACCCAGCCGTCGCTGGTGAGCAGCGATGTCTCGGTCAGCGCCGGCTCGACGTAGAACGTGTTCTTTTCGTCGGCGTAGAAGAACGGCGCGCCGATGACACTCAGGTCTGGGTCGAGGTCGCCGCCGGACGGGTTGTCGATCGTCCGCACCGTCCAGCGAGCGCCGTCGCCCAGCACGGTCACCGTGACGGTGTGTTCGACCGGCGTCGCAGCCACCGGGTCGACCTGGTCGGCGTACTCGATCTGCATCGGACCGTCGACGGGTTTGCCGGCAAAGATCACCAGGCTGCCGAACAGCGTGCCCTCCGTGCGGAACGGCCACGGCGGGGGCAGTCGGTACGTCCCGAGAACCGGCGGGCTGTTCTTGTTCTCCAGCCGGAACGCCGTCTCGAGGGTGTCGATGTGCACCAGCAGGGCGTCGCCGTCGACACTGACGTGCAGGAGTTGCTGGTCGGTCGACCAGTCCGCGTCGACGGTGACGCTGATCGGGGTGTCCAGCCCCCCAGAGCTGGGATCGGTCCAGGTGCCCTGATGATATTCGGTCCAGTGCAGGTGCACGTCGATTCTTCGCGGGCTGCGAACGGCGCCGACAGGCACATCGGCGAGCTCGGTGATCGTGCTGCTGTCGTTGGCGGTGGTGTCGGCCTGCTCCAGGAAGGTCACCCAGAACAGGTGCAGCCGGTCCTGCCAGACGGCCGCGGTCAAGTGGTCGCCGTCGATCTGCGCGGTCACCGGCAGCCACGGCGTCCACACCCCGTAGCGGTACGTCCGGCAGAAGTACGAATACGGGGCGGCGAAGGTGCGAGCGACGACGTGCAGCGTGTTCCCGGCCGGGCCACCGTCGACCTCGTCGACCCGCTCGAGGTGGATCGAGCGGATGTCCAGCCGGGCCAGCGGCTCGAGACCGCGCAGGTAGGCGAACAGGGCCTCCTCGACCAGTTCCTCGGTGACGTCGCCGGCCAGCAGGGTGCTCTCCAGCGCCTGGAAGAGATGACTCTTGTCGTCGCGGAACTCCGGTTCGAGCCAGTTCTCCGGCCAGAGAAAGATTTTCCGGTTCGCCTCCCACAACCGGTAGCGCTTCATCCACTGCCACTGCTCGGCGTCGATCAGCGACGCGGGCACACGGGGCTCCAGGTTGAGCAGGCAGCGCTGCACGAACAGCTGCACGGCGGAGATCGCCAGCCGCAGCCGGGACGTCTGCACGACCGGTTCGGTGGCCGGATCGATCAGGAAGAACTCGTACAGCTGGTCTGGCGTGGTGAAGCCTTCGCGCTGCACGATCCAGGCGACCAGGGCGTCGCGGCGGCGTTGCCGCAGCGTGTCGAAGATCGGCTGGGCGACCCGCCGCCAGCCGGCCGCGTCGTAGCCGGCTCGCACCGCGTCCCGCAACCGCCGCGCGATCACCGCGTCGGGCTCCGGGGTGGCCGAATCGGCGAGCGCGCCGGGGGAGATGCCGATCCGGGTCGCGGTGGCGAGCACCGACCACACCCGGCCGAGGCCGATCTCGCTGATCAGCAGGGGAACGGTCGCGCTGATCACCCGCTCGCCGCGATCGCCGGTGACGGTGGCGTCGGCGTCGATGCCCAGCCGGCCGAACGCCTCGGCGACGATCACCTCGTCCCGGCGGGTGAGGACGGCGACCCGGGTACGCAGGTCGGCGAGCAGCGCATCTCGGGCGGCGGACCGGCCGTGGTCGGCTGCCGCCGGGTCGAGTGCGTACGTCTGCCGGGCATGTGCGAACAGATCGGTGAGCTCCCCGGGCACCGCGCTCAGCTCGGCCTGCAGCACGGCCAGGTCGAGCAGCCGCCGCAGCCAGCCGAACACCACCGTCGCCTGCGCCGGGTCGTCCTCTTCGGCGGTCAACGGCAGCGCGGCGAGGGTGAAGCCGCCGAAGTCCGCCGGATGGGTGAGCAGCTGGCGCAGCTCCGCCTCGGCCGACTCGGTCGCCACCACCAGGCGCAGCGACTTGTCGAGCAGCACGTGCGCGCGGCGTACCCGCTCCACCGCCTCGACGGGGTGGCTGACCAGCCGGTCGAGCGGACCTTCGGTCAGGTTCACCCCGAGGACCAGCACCTCGACGGCGCCGCCGGAGGTCGAGGTGGCGTCCATCCGCAGGTGGTAGGTGGTGCCGGGCACGAGGTCGACGGCGGCGCCGGGGGTGTCACCGTCGGCGGCCGCCGACGCCAGCAGCACGGCGTCGGTGAGGTGGTCGAAGCGCAGTTCGACCTCGGTGCCGGCCCGTTCGCAGGAGACCGCGAAGCGGTACGACCCGGCGACGGGCACCTCCAGGTACGCCTCGACCGTCGCGGTGCCGAGGATGCCGGTGCCGGCGGTCGGGTCGGCGGTGGTCGTGACGCCCCGCTCACCCGCGCTCCGGTACGACGCCAGCATCGCCTCGCCGGGCCTGGTGCGGTCGGCCAGCAGCGCCGGCTCGGTGATCAGCGCCGTCAGCAGCACATCGCCGCCGGGTACGTCGGCGACCGCGTCAGCGAACTCCGCGGTGACCGCGGCGAGCACCGCGCCGTCGATGAGCCGATCCCGCAGGAACGGCAGGAATTTCCCGAGCAGCAGTGCGCGCCGGTCGGCGGCTGGGCGCGGCCCCCACAGCTTCTCCAGGTCACCGGCGGCCAGGAAGCCGGTGGGGGCGACCAGGTTGGTGTCGAAGAACTGCTGCCCGGTGGCGACCACCGAGTCGAGCAGCGCGGTATAGAGGGCGGTCGCGTCCGGCGATCCGGTGAAGGCCGCGACCAGTTGGTCCCGCCCGCGCGGCGTCAGCACACCGGTCCGGAGCAGGTGCTGCTCGCTGCGGATCGGGTCGAAGCTGAGCGTGATCGACGGTTCGGCGGCGACCGCGACCGGGTCGAGTGCCTCGTCCGGCGCGATGCCGGTGAGCACGGCGTCGTAGGTGATCGTCTGAGTCCACATCGTGAACACCGTGTCGGCCGCAGGGAGCACCAGTGCCATCTTCTGCTGCAGTTCGTCGTCGCCGAGCGCCGTCGGATCGGCGGGATCGGGGTGCTCGACGCCGACCCGGGCGATCTCGGCGTCCAGCGCCCGGATCAGGTTCAGCGGCGGTCCGGCGACCAAGGCATACGGCCCTTCCGGATCGAACCGGTGCCGCAGCAGGTAGTCCAGCTCGGTCACGTCGATGCCGGCGGCGCGGACGGCGCCAACCGTCGCGGCGAAGTCGATGGTGACCGCGGCGTGGTCGTCCGCGGCCTCGGTGATCGGACCTGGCAGCGGCGCGGCGAACGGGTCGATGCCGGCCAGTTGCCGCAGCGTGATCAGCTCGGGGACGGTTACCTTGAGCCGCCGGGCCAGCACGGCATACCGGTGCAGCAGCGACACCGTCGCCAGGTTCAGCGGGGCGGCGTCCAGACTGGTCCCGGCGTCGGCGAGGATCGCGGTGACGTCGGTGTCGGTGAGCCCGAGCGCGCCCTGCACGGTGCCGGTGTGCGCGGCCAGGCTCACATTGCCGGTGGCCGGATCCTCGGGCTGCGCCGGGTCCCAGCCGAACGGCCGCCAATTGCCGCTGTCCAGGGCTTCGAGGTAGCGGCCGAGTTGCTGGTCGAACACGACGGTGTCCAGCGGCGGGGTGCCCGGGATGAGGAACAGTTCGGCATACCGCTCCGGGGTGAGGTCGGACCACAGCTCCACCAACTCGGTCCGGTCGCCCGGCAACGCCTCGGACAGCGCGGCGAGCCGGGCCGTACCGAGCAGCGCGGTGGCCAGCGCCGGGCCCAGGGTGGCGCCGGCGCGCGGACCCGGTTCGATCGGCAGGAACGCGGTCAGCACCCGGTCGGTCTCGGCGAGCGTCCAGCCGGTCCGCCGCTGTACCCGCACCAGGTGGTCCAGCAGCAGGAACGCCAACGGGTCGGCGGCGCGGCCGTCGGCGTACTGCAGAACGGTGGTCTCGAAGCCGCTGCTGGCGACCGGGTCGGCGAGGACCAGCATCCGGCCGAGGTCGGCCGGGGCGAGGACGGCGGCGAGGGCGTCGGGACCGCCGGCCGGATCGAGGGCGGCCTCGACGGCGGCGCGTTCATCGTCCGTCATCGGTGCGTGGCCGGGCATGTTCTGGTACCGGAGCAGGTCGGTGAGGGTCAGCCCGAGCTTCGGCAAGGCCGCGACGGCGGCCAGTTGCGGGTTCACGAAACGGCTGGTCACCAGCAGCAGCAGATCGGCGTACGAGACGCCGAGCCGGCGGGCGAGCGGCACCGCGTTCGGCAGCTCAGCCAGCACCTGGGTGTCCCGGCTGCGCGGGTAGCCGTACAGCTCGGGCCAGCGGGCCTCCTGGTCGGCGGCCGTCAGCAGCCCGTACTCGGCGGGGGACAGGCCGAGGCGTTCGATCGCGACGGCGGCGCGGCCGTAGCTGCGGCCGTACGCGTGGCCGCCCGGGTACAACTCGTCGCTGCGACGGAAGGTGTCCAGCACCTGCCACAGCGGGACGCCGAAGTGGTCGAGCAGCCGCCGGACGGTCTCCAGCCAGAGGTCGAACGGCAGCGTCGTCGGGTGCACGGCGCCACGCAGCACGTTGTACGCCTCGGGCACGAGGAACTGCGGCTCGGCGATCAGGTCGGCGGACTGCGCGTCGCCGGTGTCCCGAGCCGCGGCCGGGTCGAGATGTCCGTGGGCGACGTAGTACTCCAGGATCTCGTTCACCAGGTCGACGTACGGCAGGACGGTGTTGGTGTTCTCGCAGGTCAGCGGAAGCTCGGCGAGGTCCGGGCGACGCTGGTCGAGGATCTCGAAGGCAGCGGTGGCGTCGGCCGGCAGGGCGTCGGCGGGCGGGTCGAGGAAGTGCAGTAGGTCGACCAGGTAGGCAGCCGGGCCGAGGACGGAGCGGCAGTGGTCGCACTCGCAGAAGTCCTGGTTGCCGAACAGTTGCTCCAGCGTCGGGAAGGTCTTGACCAGCGCATCCCGGTGCTGTTGCCGGGCCTCGCCGGGGCCGGAGAGCACGTGGACGGCCGGGGTCGCGTCGAGCTGGCGGGCTGCGGTGACAGTCGTCAGGGCGGCGCTGCTGACCTGCTGCGCCTTCGCGTAGACCTGGATGGCCTCGGCCGGGGAGGCGAACCGGTCGCCGTGCCGGGCCAGGAAGGTCCGCAGCGGCATCGCGGTGACGTCATACGCGGAGGTCAGGCCGGCGTCGAGCAGCGCCGCCATCGACTCGTCGGTGGGTGAGATCTGGTAGACGCGGTGCAGGGCACGGACGGTCGTCGTGACCGCGGCGTGCTGGACGGCGGGGATGCCGTCAAGGAGTTCCTCGCCATGGTCGGTGAGCATCGCGGTGACGGAGACACGGCCGAGTTGGAGGCCGAGCGCGGCGGCGCGGTCGAGGACGGTGGCGGTGTGCTCGCGGATTGCGTCGTCCGCGCCGGGCAGTGGCAGGCTGCCGGTGGCGACCTCGTGCGCCGCGACGTTGGTGGGGAAGCTGATCCGGACCTTGCGCGCCAGGTCGGTGGCGTAGGCGTCGAGCCTCGTCGTGGTGTCGTCGCCAAGGAAGGCCGGCGGGATCAGGTCGTCGACGGCGACCTCGGCGACCTCGGCGGCGGCGCGGACGAGTTTCGCCCAGGCGCGTGGCCGGTGCAGTCTGCGGGTGACCAGCGCCGGACCGAGGTCGTTGCCTTTCAGCGCGGGAACGAGGTGCCTGGTCAGCGTCGCGTTGTTCAGGGTGAGCCGGCCGAGCTTGCCGACCAGCTTGAGGGCGTCAACGGGGAGATTCGCCCGATCCGCCGCAGCCCAGAGGTCGTCGGTGCTGCCGCCGGTGTGCGCGACCGTGGCCTCGATGTCGTCGAAGGCGGCCGCCTGGTTGTCGGAGAGCCCCGCCGCGGCGAGCATGTCGCGCTGCGTGGAGAGTGCGCCGGGTGCGATGGCGGCGAGCCGGTGGTCCCGGGCGAACCCGGTGAAGGTGGCGACGGCGTCCTGCCGGTCGGTGTCGTCGAGGTCGACGATCCCGGCGACGGACGCCTTCTTGAGCGCACGGTCGACGGCGGCCGGGCTCACCCCGGCCAGTCCGGCCGGGTCGCCCGGCAGACCAGCGCGGACCAGGGCGTATGCGGCTGGGGTGGCAAGTCCGGTGGCGGCGGTGACCTGCTCGGCGGTGGCGGCGAGGGCGATCAGGCGGGCATCCCAGCTGGTGTTCTCCTGGAGCAGCGTGAGGTCCGGCTGGTCGGCGGTCTGCTTGGCGATGCCCAGCCGCTTGCCGCCCAGGTGCCGCTCGGTGTCGGTGAGCAGTTGAGCGTGCTCGGTGGCCGGGGGCTGGACCGAGGTGGGAGCGACGACGTTGACGACGTCGCCGGGCTGCACGCCGAACAGCGTGTCGGTGACCGTCACCTCGGTGCGGTCGGCCTGGAGTATGCGCAGTTCAAGGTTGAGCGGGGTGGAGTCCGCCCCCTCGTCGGCCGGGTCGTCGTCGGAGGTCAGCGAGATCTCGAACCGGCCAGTTTGATCCGTCCGTGTCTGACCGTAGGGCGCTGTGACACCCCCGAACCCCTTCCGGTACGCCCGCACCACCCGGTCCACGGCCGGCTCGCCGTACTCGAGGTACAAGACCCCATGAAGCAGGTGCTCCATCTCTGGCTCCCCTTGGATGTGCTGCACTGGCGGCTGCGGGCAATGACTCGCTGTGCATTCGAAAGTGCTCAGTCCTCGATCAGATTGAAAGGATCGTCAATCAGGCAGTCACCGAGTTCGACCAACTCCTTGACGTCCTTGAACTCACCCCATCGAACCAAGGGTGTATCGACGATGCTCACCAGACTCCGCAGCTGCGAGCCGGGAGTCAGCAGTTCTTGTTTCATTGCGGCCAACGCCTCCCGGACCCGCTGGGCATACTCGGTCGAATTCGGCGCGGCATCGCCGATGGTGTCCGTGAGGCGCCGATGGACCGCGCGGTGATAGGCGTCGATGTGCGGGCCCCGATGAACCTCTCCTGGAAGTGTCACAATATTTTCGGAAGCATTTATGCTGAGGTTTGCCTGCTTGAAAATCTCCTTGAACTTCGGCGTCCACGAACTCTTACGGGTGGCGGTCGCAATATGGTGATCCTCCGTCTTGTGCCGCCTGCTCCGAGATGCCTCCGACTCATTGGCCTGGGCGATCTGGCGCGGCGTCAGCCCCGACATCAGTTCAGCCATGAATTCGATCTCCGCCGGGCTCGCCTTTGACGGTGGATCGTTGTCGATGCCAGCGAGCCAAGGGTCCTGCTGCATCATCTCGACGGCCGGCGCAACGAGCATTCCGCCGATTGCCGCGGCCGTCAGCGCGCCACCGATGATTGCTTCGGGTGCCAATGCGCCGACGACTGGTGCCGGTGGCTCGGGCCGCACGGGCGCGGCTGGAAGCCTTGGAGGTTCCGGCGGAGTGAATACTCTCGGCGGAGCAGGCGCAGGCGTGGCAGGTGCCGCATTCGGGCTGGGAATGGGACCCATCGGCCTGGTGATCACAGCTCCGGTCATGGCGGCCGATGCGCTCCCAGCCGACCCCGGGGCGGCTGCGCCAGCGGTGGCCACCGGTGATGCGGCTGTACCGGCGGGTTCGGAACTCGAATCTCCGGTGAGCCAGAGCAGCATCAGCATCAACGACGAGGTGCCGGTGAGGTCGGCGCTGGTCACTGGATTTCCGAGCACGTAGCAGTAGAGGTTCGCGCCGTCGATCAGGCCGGAAGGGTCGCACGCGGTCCAGCGGGCGAGCCAGGGGGCGTAGTAGCGGGCGGTGTGGTATTCCAGGCCGGTGGCTTCGTCGCGTTCCATTCCGGTGAAGCGATAACGCTTGGTGGCGGCCCGGATCGAGCGGTCGACGGCCTGATAGGACGTCGAGCCGTACGGGTAATACTCCTCGTAGCCGATGATCGCACCGGCCAGATCGAGCTCGAGGCACGCCGAGTCGAGCTGATTGCCGAGCTGGAACCGCACGAGCAGATCGGTCGTGCCGTCGTCACCGATGGTTCGCCGTTCGGCGAGGGCGATCCGCCGCGTCCCGTCCAGCACCGACAGCGACGTCCGCTCCAGCGTCACCGCCGACCCGGACCCGTCGTACTCCCGGTAGACCTCGAAGCCGCCAACGTAGATCCGCTCGCACTTGCGGGTGGGCTCCTGACCGGGCGCCGCCGAGCGCAGCGTCATCCAGCGCACCCGCTGCCCGGCGCCGTCGTAGCCGTACCAGGTCGTCTCCGGCAGGCCGGAGTTCACCACCTGCTGCGCCGTCGCCTGCAACCGGTCGGCGTGTTCCCATTGCATCAGCGGGAGGTGCGGCATGGACGTCATCGAGCCATGCGCGTCGTATTCGTACAGCTCGGCCGTGCCGGACCCGACGATCGTCGACGCCAGCCGGTTCCCTGAGCCGTACGCGTAGGTCCGGGTCCACCCTGGATGCGCTCCGCCGGACCCGATGTGCCGGACGCTGAGCACGTTGCCGGCCTCGTCATAGACGTACGCCTCGGTGTAGCGCCCCATCGCCAGGCCGTCACCGGGCTGGTCTTGGCCGACCGTGCCGCTGTCGTACGGGTCCGGTGGCACCGGGCCGCCGGCCTGTCCGAGATGCTCCCGCCCGGCAGCCGAGATGAGTTGATACGTCGCGTCGTAGCTGTAGTCGGCGCTCGGCTCGACGACCGTGTTCCGGAAGAACAGCGTCTGCTGCGCCGCATCGGCGACCCGCACCACGTTGCCGACCGCGTCGTAGGAGTACACCAGATCCTGCAGGATATCGCCGCCGCGGGCGGTCACCAGCGACACCAGTCGTTGGGAGAGCGGATCGTAGGAGCAGGACGTCACTGCGCCGTTGCCGTACGAGATCTGCTCCCGCTGGCCCTTGGCGGTGTAGGTGATGCCGGTGACGTACGGCTGCCAGTCCGGTCCGCCGCCGCCCGCGAGTGTCACGTCCACACCGGCGAGCAGCCCGCCGTCGTCGAGGACCGGCCGCACGAGCGACCCGTCCGGCGCCTTCGTCAGTACCGGCCGGTCCAGCGCGTCATGGGCCGTCGTCGTCGCGAACGACTCACCCTCCAGCGGCACCTCGCCGGACCAGTCCGGTACCGCCAACGGGTCAATGACCAGCCGCCGCACCACCGTCACCGGGTTACCGGCGAAGTCGTACAACTCGGTGGTGACGGTCCCGGCGCCGTCGAACACCCGGTGCGGCCGCCCGCGCAGATACGCGGCCTCGGCCGCCGCCCGGTCCAGCGACTCGCCGTACCCGGTCTGCCCGATGAGAGCTTCGGCCCCGCCGTCGTCGCTGCTCAGGTAGGTCGCGACGGGCCGGAGCAGCGCATCGTACGTCATCCGGTACCGGAAACCGCGGCTGTTCCACGCGTAGCGCGGGTGCCCGCCGGCATCGCCGAGCATCCACCTCTCACCCTGGTCCTGGCTCGCCGAGTGCAGCACCTGACCAGCCAGATCGTGGTCGTACGTCATCGCGGTCCGGCCGAGCGCGTCGATCACCTCACGCTGGTCGCCCTGGACGTCAAGGCGCACGAACGTCGCCTGCAGCACGTCGTCCGCCGCGCCCTGCACCCGGTTGTGCGCCACTGCGAGCACCGTCCGGCCCATCGGGTCCAGATACGCCTGCGCGGGAGTGGCGGCATGAGCAGCGGCCGCCGCGTCCGAGACGTGCGAGGCGTACCAGGTCGGCAGCACGTCCGGCTCCGGCAGCCGGGCCAGGTGATCACCCACGTCCGGATCGGTGCGCGGGTCGGCGATCAGCGCGGTGTCCGCCCCGTCCCACGAATCCAGCCGCCACGGGTCGATGACGACCTTCGCCCAGCTGCGGTCCGGCAGCACCGTCGCCACCGCCCGTCCGACCGGGTCGTGGCAGAAGATCGGGCTCACCCCGGCCCGTACCGCCGGCTCGAAGAGGTGCGTCGTGGAGAAGAACGGCTCGTACAGCCGGACCGGCAGGCCCTTGTTGTTCACGACCGTCCAGCCGGACGCCAACCAGCGGCCGCCGGCCGCCGGCGTCTTCGCCTGCAGAGCGCGGCCGAACCCGTCGGAGTACGCCAGCGACTGACTGACCCGCGTCGTCGCGCCGGGGTCGAGGTCGGCGTCGTACGACTCGCGGACTAGCGTCGCGGCCATCGGTGCCTGCGGCTGCTCGTCGCCGCTGGTCCGGGCATAGGCGAACAGGTCATACACGATGCGGCTGCCCGCCCCGCCAAGCAGCGCCGGCGCCGCACCCCGTGGATCAGTCAGGTACGCCGCGACCGTGGAGTCGTCCAGGTCCGCCTCGGCGCCGTCGAGAGTGCAGCGCCGCGGGTCGCCCGGCCGGCCGCGACGCGCGGCGACCGCGACCTGGCCGAGCGCGTCGAAGGCCACTTCGGACACCGCGCCGTTCGGGTCGGTGAGCTGCCGCGGTGCCAGCACCCGGTAGTCGTTGACCGCCGCGACGTCATTGCCGAGTGGGTCGATGACCTCGACGGACAACAACCGGTACGGGTCGTACCGGACCGTCGTGGTGTTCCCGAACGGGTCGGTGAAGCCGGCCGGCAGGTAGAAGTCGGCGACGGCGCCGGGGGAGTAGACAGCGACGCCGGCCGGCGCCCACCACTCGGATCCGTCGGACAGGTAGCCGCACTCGCCACCGAGCACCGCCGCCATGTCGGCCGGTAGGCCGGCCGGCGCGGTCCCGTCTCCGCGGAACACCGAGTCGACCAGCTCCTCGGTGAGGACCAGTTGCTCGGTGCGATACGGCACCGCCAGCGGCCCCGCGGAGCCCAGCGGCAACGGCCCGGACAGGTCGTCGGCCAGGTAGATCACCCGGGACCGGCGGATCGTCCGCCGCCCCGTCCCGGCCGATCCGGTGCCGGCCGGCGCGTCGGCCAGCAGGCGCAACTCGTCCGGTCGCAGCAGCACCGGGGAGATGACCACCACCCCGGTCAGTTCCTCGGCGTGCGACTCGACCGGGACCGGCCCGCGATAGGTGGCGCCGACGTCCGACGCCTCCGCGAACCGGTTCGTCGTCAGCACGACCGCTGGTGCGCGCTGCGCGGCGGTGATCGCGTCGGCCGCCCAGGACGGCAGCCGCGGGTCGAGGCCGGCGCCCGGATACCGCCGTGGATAGACGATCGACACGCCGCGCAGCACTCCGCCGAACCCGTCGACGTCGAGGACGACCTCGTGCCCGACCCGCGGATCGCACCGCCCGGTCACCGAACCGTCCGCAGCCTCGACGTCGTACGTGGTCCGCTCGTAGGACGCCGTGACCGTCTCGGCCGGACGGCGCAGGCACACCGCGTGCCGCTGCTCACTCCCGGGCGCCGACATCGGCTGCAGCAGCTCGATCGTGTACGACGAGGTCGTCACCGTGTACGGCCGGTCCTGCTCGGGCGAGCCGTCGAGGGCGTACACCTCCTGCCGCAGTGGAGCGCCGCGCAGCGCCCGGTACGCCTCCCGAAGCTCCTCGGTCGCCGAGTGCCACGGCAGCCGCGAGCCGTCGGCGAGCAGCACCGTTTCCGGCATCACCGACGGCAACGGCGCTGCGGCGACCTCCTCGGCGTCACCGGGACCAGCGCCGCCGCCGTCCGGGCCGGGTTCTCGCCAGAACTCCGCGGCGTACCCGGCCTCCAAACCCGGCCCGACGTCCAGGAACGCCCCGGTGTGCGACCAGGTCCGGGTCAGCACCGGCGGCACGTGCGAGGCCGCGTCGATGTTCGGCGCCGCCAGGTCGAGCGGGGACAGCGCGGAGATTTCCTCGGTGTCCCACTGCTCGGTCATCCCGAAGCCGCGGAACTCCCGCTCCACGCCGTCGTAGAATCCGTGGTGGTAGGCGAAGCGCCGGGTGAACCGGTTCCCGCTGATCCGGTCGAGCGTCTCCACCCGCTCGACCACCTGCACCGGGAACGGCAGCCGGGTCAGCCACGGCCGCCCGGCCGCCCGATCGGCGAGGTAGAAGCGGGTCGACGGGGCGTATCGGATCACGGTCTCCGCGCCGAGGTTGTTGACCATCCGCGCCAGCAGATGCGGTTTGACGCCGCCCATCAGGTCGACGAAGCGCATCGAACGAGCCGATGAACCGGGGTCGCCGCTGGACCACACGAGGCAGGCGGTGCCGGAGCCGAGCAGGTCGACGGTGTCGACGCTCTCCATTGCGTCGGCGGGCGGCAGTCCGGGCAACGTCACGGCAGGGTCGAATCCGTTGCCGGACCGGTTGAAGTGCACCCGGACTCCGTCCGGGGCCAGGTAGATCACGTCGGTGAGACCGGATCCGTCGACGTCGGCCAACCGCAGGTTCGCCGGGCGGAATAGCTCCTCGGTGTCGAACCACGGCGCGCCGTCCATGCTGACCTTCGCGCCGAACCGCCCGTACCCCAGGTTGGGGTGGTAACTCACCTCGCCGTTGCCGATCCGGACCAGATCCGCCAGCCCATCGCCCGACATGTCCGCCAGATGCACCGAGTAGCTGGCGTCGGAGAACAGCAGCCGCGGCCCGTCGTCGCCGTCGGCACCGGTCGACAGGGTGATGCCGGCGCCGAAACCGTCGGCCCCATCGACGGGTACCAGGTCAACGAGTCACCCTCGGCTGCCAGCAGGTCGGCGTGGCCGTCCCCGTCGAGGTCGACCAGCCGTACGTCGGGGTCGTCGACGTCAACCGCCGGCAGGGAGGCGAACGGCTGCCATGGTTCCCAGCCTCCATCAGCCGTACGGGCCAGTCGCCCGGCGGTGGGGCCGGAGAAGGTGACTGCCTCCAGCCGCCCGTCCCCGTCGAGGTCCAGCAGCCGGGTGCGGGCCGAGCCACCGAGCGCCGGCGACGGCATCCCCGGCACGGTCCGCACGCCGCCCAGTTCGGCGTCGCCTAGGTTCGGCTTGTAATACCAGGCGTCCGCTGCGGTCATCAGGATCCCGGCGATGCCCTCGCCGTCGAGATCCACCCAGCTCGCGTCGGCCGTGCCGAGTCCGGCGGGCAGGTTGGCCAGGCTGTCCGCGTCGATCTCCTGGACCTCGCCGATCAGCCCGGCCGGGGTGTAGGAGAACTCCACCGGCGGCATCGCCCGGACCAGGTACCCGCCGTCGCCGGTGCGTCGGTAGCCGCGTTGCGTCACGGCAGTGAGCACCTCGCCGACGGCGCCCTGGGGCACATGGGTGAAATCGGTCGAGCGGACCAGGCAGTCCGAGCCGACGCCCAGCTCGCCGGGAAAGTGGTGGAACGTCAGCACCCGCCGGCACAGGCGGTAGGTGCGGACCTCGAAGCCGGCCCGGTACACCGAAAACGGGTCGGACCGGACCGGGAGCGGGCCGGTCGCGGCCGGGGTGGGCGCCGCCGGGTCGTGCTCGCCGTAGTCCAGCACGACCTCGAACAGCCAGCCGTCCTCGGCCGGCACCGGTTCGACCAGCGTGGACACCCGGTTCCCGTACCGGATCCGCTTCAGGTAGCGGTTGGCGGTGCGTAGCTCCTCGGTACGGTGCCGCTCATGGGCCTGGCCGAGGTCCACGCCCACCCCGCTGTCGGCTAGGTACTCGTAGCTGATCGCGTTGCCGCGCAGGTCCTCGCTGCGACACAACAGCCAGCTGAAGACGCGGCGCAGGTCGGCCGGGTCGGTGATCCGCGCCGCAGGGTCCTCGCCGTACCGGTGGGTGACTCCGTCGCGGGCGGTCGACCGCCAGTGCACGTCACCGTCGGCGAGCCGGGTCCACCGCTCGATCCGGGCGAACAGTCCTTCTGTACGTGGGCGGAACCGCTCGATCCGGTACCCGGCGGCATGCGGCGGGTCGACGTCGATGACCGGCTCCCATCGGCCCGAGCCGGTCGGTGTGAGCGCGGGCACCAGGTCCTCGGCGCCGGAGAGCAGGAATGTGTCGGTGTCGTCGTACCGCGGGAGCCCCTTGTCGGTCCGCCTGGTGAGCGCCGGCACCGACAGTGACCAGCCCAACCCGAACGGGCCGTTGCCCCGACCCGAGTCGTATCCGAGGGACAGTGACGGCCCGAACCCGGATCGACCCTGGCTGCTCGCGATCGGAACGGACAGCGAACCGGTGCCGGTGGCCGGGTCGGCGCTGAACGTCTCGCCGATGCCGCGGATCGCGCCGCCGGCGACCGGCAGGCTAACCGTCGGCGCCTCGAGTCGCGGTGCGGCCGGGGCGAAGGCGGCGCCGATCGTGACGCCCTGTTCGGTTCCTTCGGTTCCGGTCGCGGCGCCCGGCCGGCCGCCTGGGCCCTGGTGCCGATCCGCGATCGGCTGGCCGGCGCGGATCGACTGCCGACCGCGGCCGCCAACGCTGTCTGGGCTGGTCATTCATCCACCCCTCACACGGCGTATAGCAGTGATGATGGACCTGCCAAGGGGTGGCCGGCCACGCATTTCGACGTCGGGAAAGCGACATCTCACGCTGAGGTGACCCCCTGAGACCAGACACGCTGGACACCCCGCTGCACCTGCTGGTGGAATCCGCCGTCGGACTGGAGTCGGCGCAACCGATTGCCGCCACGTATTCGGTGATGGCCCTGCTCGGCCTCGGCGAGTCCGACCTCCGCTCCGATGTGGGCGTCGCCGACGACGGCCTGTTCTGGGCGCGCGGCCGGATCGTGGTCGCGGCCCGCGCGGCCGCCCTGCAGCCGCCGGCCATGTCGGTGTACACCGACGTGACCGACCGGGACGCTCTGGCGACCTCGTGTGCCACCGGCCGCCGGCTCGGCTTACTGGGTCGGGCCGCCATCCACCCCCCGCCAGTTCCCGGTGATCGTGGACGCGTTCCGCGCGGCCGACCGGGAGGCGGGCCGGGCCCGCAGCTGCTTGCCGCGGTCGCCGTCGCGCAGGCCCGCAGCTCCGGCAAGTGGTGCTGCCGGACGTGCGGTTCACCGATCGGGCGATGGTCGCCGCCGCCCGCCGGGTCGTCGACCTCACCGCCCGTTACGCCGCCTGAGCTCCGACACAATCGCCTCACCCGATCGTCGCCGGGAAGATCGTCGACGAGGTCGTTGGGGCGGTGCCGTTCCGCACCGCCCCGCCGTGATATCTCACACGCATCTCACGGACGGTCCGGAAGGGCCCGGCAGTGCCTGGCGTGCCTCGGACCGCCGCTGGCCATTGACCTGTGTTTCCGGCACGAGGCAGTGTCGTTCGATACCCGCCGGTAGACCTGCTAGTTCCTGGGGGTCAAGGGGTCGTCGGTTCGAATCCGGCCGTCCCGACCGATTGACCTGGGGAGATGAAGATCTTCTCAGGTAACGGCGGTAACATCCGGTAACGGATGATCTTTGTGGGCGGTAACCGCGTGGATGGTTGGCCATTGACGCGCCCGCTGCACAACGCTCTGACCTGCCGCTTCATCTGCGTACTGGATGGAGCGGCAGTTTTGCTCTTGATTCCGCGTCAAGCGCCAAGGGGCCAGGCATGGCCTGCTGACACCGGAGGGTTCGGTGGCCGTATAGGACACGACCCTGCCGTAGTGCGCGTGGTCGAGGTGATGTCCAGCTGTTGGTCTGGGATGACGCCTCGCCGCGACGGGCCGACGAGTCCAGTGTGGCGTGCCGCCGCAGGCAACTTCCCCAGCTGTCCGATCAAGGTGCCGGACGGCAGCTCGGTCAGCCGGCGCCGCGCGTCTGGCCGGGTGCAGGTTGCTGATCGAAGGCGGGCAGGTGCCGCTCCCGTGCCGCGGTGAGGTGGGCGCGCATCGCGGCGGTGGCGGCGGCGGGCTCGCCGGCGACGATGGCCGCGGCGACGCGCTGGTGCTCGGCATGGGTCTGTGCGGCGGTGGCTGCCGGGAAGTAGAGCCGGTGCAGGTGCAGGTGTGAGTGCAGCCGGGTGATCGATTCGCTTCACCGATGTGAGGGCGGTCGCCGTTCTGGCTGCCTCCGGGGTTCTGGCGGGGCAGTTGCCATCAGCTCATGGCTCCTGGGCCAAAGCCGTCCTGCTCGACGCCAGCGTCCGCCGGCGACGGCGGGAACGCTGTCGCCGATGGACGCCTGCGCTGTCCGGTAGGCGACCGGGGTGGCGGCGGCTGCCACCCCGGTCCCGATCGGGTCACGCGCTGGTGCGCGGCTCCCGCCGGTCGCCGGCCGGCAGGCCGGGGGCCAGGTAGATCTTCGGCAGGATCACGCCGTTGACCGAGACCCGCAGCGTCGGCTTGGTGCCGCGCTTGAAGATCACCGTGCGGGTGTACGTACCGTCGGCGTTGACCGGCGGCGGCTGCTGGTCGCGGACGTGCGCGAAGACGCCCTCCCCGCTGATCGCCCAGATGACCGTGTCGTCGAAGCCGGGGCCGAGCAGCTCCTTGAAGTCGTCCTGCGGGGCGATCGTCACCTTGACCGCGGTCAGCGACGGCTGGGCGACCTTCAGGGTCTCCCGCCGGATCGTGGTGGCCTTGCCGCTCACGCTGATCGCCGCCAGCGTGGACCGGTCCAGCCGGTGGCTGAACGGGTTGCCGTCGTCGTCCACGCCGTTGACAAAGAGCGTCCAGTTGTAGACGCCCTCGACGTGCACCTTGGCGAAGGTGTTGGTGTAGATGCCGTCGCCGTCGACGTCGTGCAGCAGGTCGGTGCCGTCGACGAAGAGGCCGCCCGGGTCGGGGTTGCAGCGCGGCAGCCCGTCCCAGTCGTACTTCTCCAGGATTGCGTCGATCAGCGCGCCCCGGCCGCGCGGGCGGTCCTTGCCGTCGCCCTTGCGCCGCTGCTGGCGGGCGACGTCGTCCGGGTTGAGGCCGGCCAGCAGCGAGCCGATCCCCTCGGCGGGCGCGTCCAGCACCGCCCGGACGGTGGCCCCGCGCACCGGCGCGAAGTCCTTGCGGATCTCCACCGCCAGCTGCATCTCGTCGCCGGTGAGGTAGTCCTTGCGGTCCAGCGCCAGCGCCGACTTCACGTGCAGGTCCTCGAAGGCGAAGACGTCCTCCAGGGCGATCGGCTTGACCGCCGCGCCGTGGAAGCGCCGCACCCGCCAGGTCGCGGTGCCGCCGTTGAAGGCGCTCGCGTCGGGTACGCCCAGATAGAAGTGCCCCTCGAAGTCCGCCGGGACGATCTTCTCGACCACGAACGTGGTGCCGTCCCAGCGGGCGATCTCCACGGTGTCGATCACGTCGGCCGGGGTGGGCGGGTCGAGGGTCTTGAGGATGGCCACGCCGAACTTCTGCGCGTTGCTGGTGTCGAAGAAGACCTCGGTGAGCGGGGCCGGCGGCACCGGGTCGCCGACCACCCGGGTGAACCGGGTGAGCAGCTTGTTGGCCTCCTGCGACAGGGAGAACATGGTGGCGAACTGGTCGATCAGCGTACCGACGGTGAAGGCGGCCGCGAAGTGCCCGGCGGCGGCCAGGTTGTTCAGCACGGTGAAGTTCGGCGCCGAACCCAGCCCGATGGTGAACAGGTTCAGGTCGGTGGTCGGGCCGGTGATCTGGTCGATGGCCGGGTCCAGTTTGGCCGCCGCCCAGGTCTTCGGGTTGCCCGGGTCCGCGCCCGGCCCGATCTTGATGGTGCCGGCGTTCTCGTCGCCGTCGGTGAGCAGCACCACCGTGTAGCGCACGTTGGGCGGGAAGCCCGCCGCCTCCAGCTTCTGCAGGCCGAAGAAGAGGCCGTCCCCGATCGGGGTGCAGCCGCCGGGGTTGCCGAAGACCGGGCCGCTGAGGTCGGCGGCGGCGACCGCGGCGGGGGTGCCCAGCGGCACCACGTCGGTGATGAACGGCGGCCCTGCCGGCCCGGAGCTGCGGAACGAGCAGTCGTTGTCCTCGAACACGGTGATGCCGATCCGGTCGTCGGCGTTGACCCCGTCGCGGAACTCGCCGAAGAAGTTGACGAAGATCCGGGCGGCCGTCTTCGCGTTGTCCCACCGGTGCTCGGCGCCCATGCTGCCGGAGCGGTCGAGGATCAATTGGACCCGCTGCGGGCGGGGGGTGATCGACGCGGCGCCGGTGCCGTGGCCGGTGAGGAAGGCCGGGCCGCCGACGCCCGGGTAGACCACGTCCACGGTGAACGTCACCGGGGTCGGCGCGTACACGCCGGGCAGCGGCACCGGGTTGAGGAACGCGTCGGTGAGCTGGTACGTCTGGCTGGTGCCGACCGGCGACGGCAGCCCCTGGATGGCGATCGTGCCCTGGTGGCCGAACTGGTACGTCGGCACCGGGGCCGGCAGCACCAGACCGTTGGCCGGGTTGGTGTTGCGCACCACCGTCGGGGTCAGCGCCGGGCCGGCCGCGCCCTGTGCGGTCACCGTCAGCAGTTGCTTCTCCAGCAGCGTCGCCGGCAGCCCGTTGTACGCGGCCACCGGGTCGCAGACCAGCCGGATCACGTTCGAGTTGAACGCGTTGTCGACCGCGTAGCCCCAGGTGACGGCGGCGGTCGCGGAGACCCGTACCTCGTAGTGCTCGTCCAGGACGCCGGCCTCCGACGGGTCCTGGATGTTGCAGGTGAGCTGCGTGACGCCGCCGCCGCTGCTGCGGGTGGCGCTGACGTCGCGCCCGGCGATGCTCGCGCTGTCCACGGTGCCGGCGGTGGCCAGCGCGTCCAGGTCGACCGACCCGCCGGGCGCGGTGATTCGGACCAGGGTGACGGTCAGCCCGGCCGGCGCCGGGTACGGGTAGGACACCGTGAACGAGCGCGGGACGTTGTTGAAGTCGAGTTGGGAGTTGGCCACGAACGCCCTGGAGTTCGAGACGGTGTAGCTCGACGCGGCAGGGGTGTTCGGTGAGATGGCGGGCATGCTGCCTCTTTTCCGGTGCGTCAGATGGCGGTGACGATTCGCTTGGCGTACAGGTCGAAGTTGCCGGCGCCGGGCCGGTCGCTGCGCCACAGCACCCAGATCCCCTGGCCGGGTACGAGGACCGGGTGCGGGTTCTGGTCGTTGGACGGGCTGGAGATCACCTGCTGCGCCGAGCCCCACACCCCGGTGGCGGGGTCCCGGCGGCGCAGGAACACCTCGTTGCCGGCCCCGGTGACCGGCCGGGTGGCCAGCAGGAAGCAGGTGCCGTTGGCGTCCCGGGCGGCGGCCGGCTGGGTGTCCGCGTCGCTGCCCGGCACGGTCACGATCGCCCCGGTCTGCCAGCTGCCGCTCTGCGCGCTGACCACCTTCACCTGGGTGTCCTTGTAGAAGACCATCGCCTCGGTCGCGCTGACCCCGACCACGAACGGGTCGGTGCCGGCCAGCGGGGCCGGGATGACGTGGTCCACCGCCGAGGCGGCCGGCGCGGTGGGGGTGAGCCGGCCCAGCGTCATCGTGTTGCCGGCGGTGGTCACGTACCCGAACCAGACGACGCCCCCGGCGGCGGTGGCGTGCAGGCCCCCGGCGACACCGGCGGCGGCCGGGGCCGGCAGCGCCACCGGGGTGGCGTCCAGGAAGGTGCTGTCGGTGTGCCGGTAGCGGCGGAAGAACCAGGTGTTGGTGGCCGCCTGCCGGACGAAGAAGGTGACGATGTCGGCGGCCAGCACGCCGAACGGGGTCTCGTCGGCGGTGCCGGCGGTCGCCGACAGCGCCTGCTCGGGAGCGGCGGCCAACCCGGCGAGGGTGGCCCGCTTGAACACCACGTCGGTGCTGGCGCTGCTGAGCAACCCGTTCTGGTACGCCACCAGGAACTCGCCGTTGGGCAGCGGCACCGCGGTCGGCTCGACGTGGGTGGTGCCGCTGGTCACGGCGGCGGCCGGGGCGAAGCCCCCGTCCGGGGCGGCCAGGTCGATCCGGGTGGCGAAGATCTGGTTGACGCTGCCGACCCGCGGCGAGATCCAGAACGCGGCCAGCCCGTTCTGCGAGTCCAGCACGAAGGCCCGGCGGATGGTGTCCGAACCCGGACCGGGCGACACCGACAGGTCGGCGGTGGTGGGCAGCTGCCCGGCCAGCAGCGCGTTGATCGCCTCCCGCAGGCTGATCGGCGGGCGGCCCTGCCCGGCCCGGTAGTCGTACGGGTCGACGCCGAGCAAGTCGGTGACCAGGTTCGCCGGGGGCAGCAGCAGCCGCCGCTGCCGGCGGTCGATGATCTGCCCGTCGGCCACCACGTCCTGTCCGGTGAAGCGTTGCAGCACCGCCAGGGTGGCGTACGAGTGCCCCGGCAGGTGCGGGCCGGGCGCCGTCTCCGGGTACGCCCGGACCACCCACTCGCGGCGGGTCCGCGCGCAGGTCTCCACCCCGAGCCCGGTGTGGATCAGCCCCGGGTCCTCGTCGGGGGTGAGCAGCCGCTCCCAGACGTCCAACTCCACCAGCACCCGGTGGTCGGTGGCCGGGGTGTCCAGCTTCGCCACCACCGGCACCCCGAGCCGGGCGGCCAGCGCCGCCGCGCCCGGCTGGCTCTCGTGCAGCGGCTGCTGGTCGAACTTCACGTCCGAGCGCAGGAACACGTCCAGGCCGTCCACGATGAACCGGCCGACCTGCCGCAGCGCGGCCTCGGCGTTGGGCAGGCTGCCGCCGGGGCCCTGCACGCCGGCCCGGATGGTGAAGCTGTTCGCGGGCCCGGTGCCGATCCGGAACCCGTCGTTGCCCTCCGGCACGCCGTCGCCGACGTACCACTTGAGGAAGGCGCGCAACTCGAACTTGCGGATGTCGTCCTGGGTGTTCCAGTCGGCGTCCACGATGGGGACACCCTGCTGGAGCCGGACGTTGACGTGTGCGAGCAGCGGATCGAAGGTGCTCGCCGTGATGACGGCCATCTGGTCGCCTCCTTCGCGGATCGTCAGAACACCAGCCAGATGGTCCGCTCGAGCGTGCTCGCGGGGTCCTTGGCGATGGCGGGATGGGTGCGGTAGTTCAGCAGCACCTGGGTGCCGTCGAGGCGGGCCACCAGCCCGAACTCGCGTAGCGTGCTGGTGGCGTGGTTGCCGTCCGGCCAGGCCGGCACGCCCGGCCCGAGCAGCGCCTTGAGCTGGAGGGTGCCGGTGGGCGTGGCCGAGATGGTGCCGGTGGCGGGGTCGATGTAGTCCAGTTGCAGTTGCGCCCGGGGCACCAGGTGCGGGTGCGGGTCGACCAGCGCGGCCTGGGTGGGGGAGGGCTGCGGCGGGCCGCTCGCGTCCCAGGCGGGCAGCCCGGCGCCGACGGCGAGGCCGAGCACCGACTCCGCGGTGGTGGGGGTGCCCCGGACGAATCCGGCCAGCAGCCGCCGGAAGTCCGTCACGATCGTGTTGCGCACCCAGCCGCGGTCCCACCGCGGTTCGCCGTCGGCGTCGTGCAGGACGTCCCGGAACTGGCCGTACAGGCCCGCCGCCGGGCGTTCAATGCGGTCGTCGGAAGTCATCTCAGGTCCCCTGTCACTGCAGCGGTGGGTGGTGGGTGCGCCAGCGCAGGCTGGTCAGGTCGGTCGGGTCCGCGGTGATCCCGCGGGCCTCCGGATCGGCCGGCGGGGGAGTGGACAGCTGGGCGCTGCCGAGCACGCCCCAGCCGGGCAGCAGCATCGAGACCGGCCCCTCCCCGACGCTCAGGTGGTCGATGTCGGGATGCTTGTCCAGGTACGTGTCGAGCAGGTCCGCCCCGGCCGGGTAGACGTACTCGACCTCGGCGCGGGGGGCCAGCCAGACCACGGCCCGCAGGTTGATCGGCAGGAAGCGGCGCAGCACCGCGCGCAGCCGTTCGGCCATGCTCTCGTCGAGCAGCCCGGAGACGGCCTGGGTGAGGTAGAGCCCGACGGTGCCCCGGGTGTAGATCTCGTCCTCGCGCAGCGGCTGCGCCGTGCTCGCCCCGTCCGGCCGGTGCGGGGTGTACGCGACCAGGTCGTCCCAGGCACGCCGGCGGCGCAGCCGGTCGACGTCGCCGAGCACCACGGTCGTCGAGCCCGCGTACCGGTGCAGGGTGCCGGTGTGCTGTCCGGCCGCGCCGCCCACCGTGTCGTGCCCGACGGAACGGTCGGTGCGGTGCAGCAGCCAGCGGGCCCCGCCGACGTCGACCGGGGCCGGCCAGGTGTCCGCGGGTGCCCCGGCGGTGATCCGGGCCGCGCTGCCGCCCACCGGCACCGACCACAGGTCCGCGCCGCCACCCCGGTCGGAGCGGAAGAACACCAACGGCGGCAGGCCCGGGCGTACGGTCAGCCCCGGCTCGCGGTCCCCGGCGGTGTCCGGCGCGGGCGGTGCGGTCAACGCCGCCTCGGCGCCCCACGCCCCGCTGGACGGGCGGCTGCGCTGCCGCAGCGACCAGCCGGCCGCCCCGACCGCGCCCTGCCGGGACCACACCGCCCAGACCCGGCCGTCCGGGTCCCGCCCGAGGGTCGGTTCCCGGCTGGTCAGCGGGCCGGCGGTGAGCGCCTCGTCGGCGCCCCACGCGGTGCCGTCGAAGCGCGCGGTACGCACCTGCCAGGCGGTGCCGTCGTGCCGGGCGTACGCCAGGCGCACCGTGCCGGCCGCGTCGTCCGGGCAGGCGGCCAGGTCGGCGAGGCGCCCGGCCGGTACGACGGGCAGCGGCTGCGGGTCGCGCCAGTCGATCCGGTCGCCCCAGTCACCGGTGGCCCGGCAGTTGTCCGGGCCGAAGCCGAGCGCGGCGGCGGCCGTGGAGTTGGCCAGGTCCACCTCGAGCCGGGCGTCCCCGCCGGTGAGCACCGAGGTCAGTCGCAGCGCGCCGCCGGGCGCCGCCGACGCGGTCAGCAGCCCGGCGAGCCGGCTGTTGAGCACGGCGACCACGTCGCCGATGCCGGGGGCGGCCGGGTCGGCGAAGTCGGTGGCCGCGAACTGGGCGGCCCGAGCCCGGCCGGCGGCGTCGCGGACCAGCAGGAACGAGCCGTGCGGGATCGGGAACGGGGTGCCGGCCCGGCCGGTCAGCACGGCCGGGGCCGGGTCGGCGGTGGCGCCGACGCTGAACAGGATCCGGGCGTCCGGCGTCCCGGGCCGGTCGACCCAGGCCAGCAGGATCCGCGCCGGCTGCCCGGGCCCGGCCGGCGGCAGCGCGGCGGCGGCCGGCTCGCCACCGGGGAAGAGCGGCGTCGAGCTGCCCCACTGCCCGTCCCGGTACGGCTTGACCTGGATCTGGCCGACCGGCTCGGCCGGCACGAACGGCGCGGGGGCCGGCCCGTCGACGGGGCCCCCGGTCGCCGGCCACCGCCCGGCGGGCGGCCCGGTTGTCGACCGGGCCGAGCGGGTCGGCGACGGCGTGGAACAGCCGGAACGCCGACGACCCGGCCGGCACCACCGACAGCCGCCCGCGGGGCGCGCCGTCCAGGGTGACCAGGCTCGACTCGGGGGCCTCGACCCGCAGCGTGCCCCCGTGCGCGTCCAGTCGCAGCCGCCCGCCCGGCAGGGCGGTGGCGGTCAGGTGGTCGAACTGCCGGTTCAGCGCGGCGGCGACCTCGGCGGTGGTGGCCGCGCCGAGGTTCACCGCGTCGCCCCGGGCGAAGCGGGCGGTGACCGGTCCCGCCCCGTCGGTGCTGACCGTCAGTTCCATGCCGGCGCGCAGCGCGAACGGCCCGCTGGTCGTGCCGGTCACCGTCGCCGACCCGGCGCCGGTGTTCGGTGGCGCGAAACCCAGCAGGTCGGCGGCGTCACCGGCGGCGACCCAGCCAGTGCCGGTCTCGCGCAGCGCGAAGACGTTCTGCTGTGGGGCGTGATGGGCGCGGGTGATGTGCTGGGCGTACTCGGCGACCTGGATCTGCCAGCCGGTGTACCGGGTGACGATGGAGCGCAGGTTCGGCACGGTGCCCACGCCGCGGTAGAGGTGCGGGGCGGCGCGTACCTCGTTGCGTTGGGAGTAGACCGGCAGGGTCCGGTCGGTGCGCCAGTCCAGGAACGCCGCCAGCAGGGGCAGGTACTCCGGGGCGACCCGGTCGACGTCGTGGAGCTGGCGCAGCGCCTCGGCGGTGCTGCGCATCAGGCCCAGCGGCGCGGTCGCCGCGGTGAGGAAGCGGCGCAGCTGCCCGGCCCCGCGCAGCTGCGGCGGCAGTACCCGCAGCGCCTCCTGCACCTCCGGGGCGAGGGCGTGCACCTCGTCCGGCCGCAACGGGCGGTCCTCCCGCTGGTGCACCGCCGGCAGCAGCCGGTAGAGGCGTTCGCCCAGGCCGTGCTCGTCGGTGGCCAGCGCGCTGGCGCGGGCCCCGTCCCCGGCGTGGAAGTCGGTGCCGTCGTAGCTGAAGACCGTGTAGTAGTAGCGGGTCAGCGGGGTCAGGCCGGCGTCGACCAGCCGGTCGACGACCGGCGCGCTCTCGTCGTGCACCACCACGCCGTCGTCCGGATCGAGCGGGAAGGTGCGCTCGCGGCGGACCACCCGCACGCCGAGCAGGAAGCCGCCGCCGAACGCCGACACCGGCGGGTTGGTCCAGCTCAGCTCGACCTCCCGGCCGAGCAGCCGGGGCACCGCCCGGACCCGGGTGGGGCTGCGGTCCAGGGTGGTCGGGCTCATCGCGCCACCCCACCGGTGACCACCAGCCGGATCGTCTCGGCATACCCGGCCCGGGCCAGCTCGAACGGCTCCAGCTCGATCACCCCGTCGGCGTCCACCCCGCCGTCGGGGGAGCGGCTGAACTGGGTGACCGTCAACGACGCCACCTGGGGCAGGCTCTGCAGCGCGTCGTAGAGGCGGCTCAGGTAGATCGGCTCGCCGAAGTCGACCCGGTCGAACGCGATCAGGTCCGCCGCCGCGCCGGTCACCGCCGCCCGGACGTCCTCCTGCAGGAAGTACGGCTCGGCCCGGACGGTGGCCGCGAAGTAGACGTCGACCGGCTCGGGGCCGAGCACCCGCAGCACCGTGCCGGCCATCCGGGACTGCTCGAAGGCCGACAGCAGGTCCCGCCGCAGCAGCTCCGAGGGCTGCTCGACCCGGCCGCTGGGCGCCACGTACAGCAGCACGTCGTTCCAGTTCAGCGCGACCGCGCGGGCCTTGCCGACGCCCGGCGTACGCAACGCCAGCTCGACGTGGTCGTCGGCGGTGACCGCCCGGTCCTGGGCCCGGTACAGCCGGGGCGCCAGGTCCCGGGCGCCGGTGATGCTCTCCGCGGCCGCGCCGCCCGTGCCGCCGGCCGGCGCGACGATCCGGCGCAGCGCGCCCACCGGCGAGGTGAACGTGGTGCCCGGCGGCACGTTGCCCTGCGGCCCGCCACCGACCCGGTACGTCGCGAGCAGCTCCACCGGGTCCAGCGCGCTGCCCCGGGGTGGGACCGCGCCGTTGACGCCGTCGCCGAAGAGCAGCGTCACCCGGCCGTCGGCGGCCCGCTGGGTGGCGAAGCAGCGCTGGGCGGGACTGGCGGTGGCCAGGGAGCGCACCTCCTGCCACCGGGTGGGGCCGCCGGGGCCGGCCACGGTGACGGTGGCCGAGCCGCCGATGACCGGGCCCTCGCCGAGGGTGTAGAGCTGGTTGGGGGCGCCGTCGGAGACGCCCAGCAGCTCGTCGGTGACCGTGCGCCCCTCGACCGCGGTGACCGGGAGGAACCAGCGCAGGTTCTCCTCCACCACCGGTCCGAGACCGGCGCCGGTGATGGTGGTGTCGCGGACCGCCTCGAACTGCTGCCGCTCGCCGGTGGGGGTCTGCGCGAGGAAGGCGGTGCCGGCCGGCACGGTGACCGGCAGCGGCTGCGCGGCGTCCACCGCCACGGCGAGCTCCACCGTGGCCGGCGGGGCGGAACGCAGCTCGTAGCCGAGCAGCCGCAGCAGCTGCACCAGCGACTCCGGTTCGTCGCTGGTCTCCGGGAAGAGCTGCGCCGCGATCCGGGACTGGTAGTAGAGCGTGACGTCGGCGGCATACGCGAACAACTCGATGAGCAGGACGCCCAGGTCGTTCTCCGAGTGGTCGGTCCACTCCGGCAGCGTCTGTCGGGCGATGGCCAGCATCGACTCCCGCAGCGCCTCGTACCCGAGGTTGGTGTAGTCGATGGGCAGTCCGCGTACCTCGCTCATGACGACCTCGGCAGCTTCAGTGCCACCCGCTGCGCCACCTCGGTGGAGTCGATGGCGTAGTCGAAGGTGACGGTGAGTTCGGACTCGTCGTGCGCCAGCCGGACCGGGCTGGTCAGCCGCGCCTGGGGCAGGTGGTTGCGCAGCGCCTGCTCGATCTCGTGCCGGATCAGGGTGCGCAGGGTGTGGTCGTTGGGCTGCTGGAGCCGGTGCTGCACGCCGCCGCCGTAGCCGCGCCGCAGCAGCCGCTCGCCGAGCCGGGTGGAGAGCAGGTGGCGCAGGTCGTCGGCGATCTTCTGCGGTCCCTCGCTGCACCGCACGCCCCCGGCGGAGATCCGGAACGGCATCGACATGCCGCGCAGCGTGGTCACCGGATCCTCCCGCTCAGGCTGGTCGGCGCGGTCGGGGTGGCGGCGGGCACGGTCAGCGCGGCGATCGCCGCCTTGAGCGTGGCGCCACTGGCCGGCAGGGTCGGGTCCCAGGCGGCGAAGGCGCTGCGCAGCCCCGCGTCGAAGGCTCGCAACTGCTCGATCTCGGTGCGCAGCGCGGCGAGGAAGGCCCAGAAGGTGGCGTCCTGCGCGGCGGCGCTGATCGTCTCGGCGTCCTGGGTGAGGATCCGCCACACCCCGTCGCCGAGGGCGTCGAAGTTCGGTTTCACCTGGGGGTTGTCGACGTTGCCGCCCTGCGGCGGGTCCATCGTGTCGAGCTGCGCGCGCATCGCCTCGCGCAGTTCGGTGGCGCAGGTGGTCTTGTCCGGCCCGAGAGTCATCGCCCACCCCTCACGCGATCACTTTGGTCTGGGTGGTGATGGTGATCGGGACGGGCGCGCCCAGGTTGCCGATGCCCTGGTCGCCGAGGCGCAGCAGCGGCAGGCTGGCCCCGGCGCCGAGCATGATGACCGGCCCGTCGACGGTCGCGCCGGACGGCCCCAGCTCGACCTTGGCCGCCCCCGCCTCGGCCTTGGCCGACGCCGCCTCCAGGGTCACCTTCGCCACCCCGGCGCCGTGCTTCACCGTCACCGCGCTGGAACCCAACTCGATCTCGTGGTGGTTGACGCCGTCGGTGACCTTGATCCCGTTGGCGTCCAGCGTGATCGCGTGGCTGTTCTTCCCGTCGGTGAGCACCACCCCGTCCGCGTCGAAGGTGAGCCGGTGGGCGTTGACGCCGTCGGTGAGCACGATCGACTCGCTGCCGTCGGTGTCGTCGAAGATCAGCAGGTGACCGGCCGCGGTCTTGAAGGCCCGCACGGTCGGCGGGTTCTTCGCCGCCTCCGGGGCCCAGCTGCCGGGGACGTGCTGCACCCCGGTCCAGAGCGGACTGTTGCTGTCGCCGCCCTCGAACTCGACCCAGATGTTGGTCTCCTTCTCCGGCACGAAGAACATCCCGTACGGCAGCGCGGCCCGCGCCGGCACCTGCTCCTCGGCGGGGAAGACGGTCGGCACGCTGACCTGCACGATGCCGAGCTTGTCGGCGTCCCGGTTGTCCTTGACGACGCCGCTGTACTTGCCGAAGTACTGGTCAGCCACGGTCCCCCCTCACCGGACGGCCTTGAAGTCGGTCTTGTAGCCGCTGCTGTCGATCGTGTGGGTGACTCCGGTGACGTACCAGTCGCCGGCGAACCGCTCGTGCACCCCGGTGATCGAGACGTTGCACTTGGCCCGCATCCAGATCGAGCCGAGGGTGGTGCCGGTGGCGGACATGCCGAGGCGCCGGGACCCCAGCGCGCCGGTCTCGTCGTCGAGCTTCTGCTGGTTCGCCGCGACCGCCCCGGTCGTCGGGCGGGGCTTCGCCAGCTCCTGCTGGAGCTTCTCCCGGGCCTGCACGCCGACCTCGTACAACGCGTCGATCCGGTCGAGGTCGACCCGGCTGGCCCGGCTGCCCAGGTCGGCGGCGAGCGGCCAGATGAACACCTCCACCGGCGGCTGCGGCGGGGTGTTGACCGCCCGGCCGCCGTCGTCGATGTCGTTGACCTCCTTGACCCGGTCGATGTAGCTGGCGTCGAAGGCCGGGCTGAAGGACATCAGGTTGCTGCCCGGCCCCTGCCGGTAGCGCAGCACCAGCTTGTCGGCCCGGTTCAGGTGCAGGATCCGCCGGTCCGGGATGAAGTAGAGGACCTCCCGCTCGTTCTCGTCGAGTTCGACGAAGCACTTCGCGGTGTACTTCTTCGCCAGGTCCTGCAGGAACGCCAGGTCGGTCTTGGCGTCCTGGTTCTCCCGGGTGACCCGGGGGTCGGGGCTCAGCCCGGCCACCACGTCGGCGAACCGGTACGGCTGGGCGATCTTGCGGACGATGGCGTTGACCGTGGTGCTGGTCCAGTTCTTCTTCTTCTCGACCAGGCCCATCTCGATGGACTTGTCCTCGCCCTTGATCTTCACCTGCGGCACGCCGTTCTCCGGGTAGGTCAGCTCGACCTTGGTGATCAGCGCACGCAGCAGCAGGGCGTGCTGGTCCGGCTCGGCGTACCCGAGGTCGATCTCGGCCACGCAGCCCTCCATCAGCGCGTCCGCGTAGATCATCCGGGGGTCGTTGACCGTGATCGTGGTGCTGTCGGCGAGCCGGTCGTCCTCGATGACCTGCACCGAGGTCACCCACGGCGTGATGTCCTGCCCCTCGATCACCACCGAGAGGTACGGCACCCGGGCCGGCAGTCCCGGCGCGGTCACTAGAAGCTCCTCGCCCGGTTGGCCCGGGTGGCCTGGCCCGGGTCGGGCAGCCGCAGCTGCTCGCCCGGCGTCAGGTCCAGCGGGTAGCGGACCGGGTTCACGTCGAGCACCCGCCACCAGAGCTGCTCGTCGCCGAGGCGGCGGCGGGCGATCAGGTCGATCTGCTCACCCTGGCGGACCCGGTGCGTCTCTGTGCCGGCCGTGCCGGTGGTGTGCAGCCGCAGGCCCAGCACGTGCCGGCGGCTGCCGTCGGGCGCGACGACCTCCAGCACGGGCAGGCCGGCGAAGCGGGAACTCGGCGGGATCGGCATCAGATCGCTCCTCCGGCGGCGGGATCGGGGTTGTACGGCGTCAGCTCGGCCAGGGTCACCTGCACCTCGGCCCGGATCGGGTCGAGGTCGGGGTTGTAGAGCTGTTCGGTGATGCTGACCTCGGTGACCACGCAGTCGACGACCCGCTCGCCGAAGCCGAACCGGCAGGTGGGCGGGGCCGCGAAGACGGTCTCCGCGCCGGCGTACAGGCCGGTGAAGCCGTCCGGGGCGCCGTTGGCGTCCTGCCAGCGTTCGGTGCGCGGGTGCACGAACGCGCGGTACTTGTTGAGTTCCGGGCCGATCCCGCCGCGCTCGTCGCGGGCGACGTCGATCTCGTCGTCCGCGGGCCCCTTGAACAGGCCGTCGACCACCACCGTGAACGACAGGGTCCGCTCACCGCCGGCGCTGTACTGCCGGACCGGCATGAGCATGCCGGGCGCGTTGAGGGTGGCGTAGCTGACCGACCGCTTGTCGGTGACCTTGTCCGGGTTGTACTGGAACTGGACCAGGATCTCCGGGTCGAGGCCGACGCTGACGAGGAAGCCGCGGACCGGGTTGCGCAGGTGCAGGTTGCTCATCTGTCCCTCCTCACGCCGTCGCCGGGCGCGCGCCGGCCTGGAAGTCCTGGGTGGACCGCAGCGCGCCGAGGCGGGCCTGGAGCTGGGCCACGATGTCGTCGGTGAGCAGCTGGGCGGAGTCGGCCTCCAGCCGGTCGGCGGTGATGCTGATGTTGATGCCGCCCGCGTTGACGGTCTGGTCGACGCTGGTGGCGCCTCCGACGGGAGCCGCGGCGAGCGCACCCCCGGGGGCGAGCGCGCCCAGCCCGGCGCCGGCCCCGGCGGCGCGCTCGCCGCGGCTCCCGTCGGAGGC
>NZ_VDFY01000151.1 GCF_006228125.1 Micromonospora orduensis
ATCGTCGGCAGCGTCAGATGTGTATAAGAGCCAGACCGTGACAGTCACCGGGGTGCCGGCCACGCGGAGGCCGTTGACCGCCACGGCACCCAGTTCGACTCCGGCCAGCGGGGTCAGCTGGACCGTTCCACCCGGCACGTTCGGGTAGAGCCCGGTGGCGGCCTGGAGCAGCAGCACCGCGCCCGCGGCGGCCCACGCCTGCGGCCGGCACGCCGCAGGGTACGGCACCGGGCGGTTCACCAGTGACCGGTCGTCGCCGCCGTGCAGCTCGGGCATCCGGTAGTCGAACGCCTCGGCCGCGCTGAGCAGGCCCTCGGCCAGGCCGAGTGCGGCGTCCCGGTGCCCGGCGCGAGCCAGCCCGGCGAGCACGATCGCGGTGTCATGGGTCCAGATCGAGCCACAGTGGTACGACAGCGGGCTGAAGCCGGCGTCGTCGGTGGACATGGTCCGCAGCCCGAATCCGGCGGCGAGCGTGTCGGTGGTGAGCAGCCGGGCGACCTGGGCCTCCTCGTCGACGGTGAGCAGGCCGGTGCCGAGCAGGTGGCCGATGTTGCTGGTCAGGGAGTCGACGGGGCGCTTGTCCCGGTCGAGGGCCAGGGCGGGCTGCGGGCCGTACCGGCCGTCGACCCAGAAGCTGTCGCGGAACCGGCGGGCCAGGTCGGCGGCGTGTTCGCGCCAGCGGTCCCCGCCCGGTCGGCCGAAGGCGTCCAGCAGCGCGGCGCCGTTGATGGCGGCCTCGTGCGCGTACCCCTGCACCTCGGCCAGCACGATCGGCGCGGTGGCGAGCGATCCGTCGTGGTAGCGGACGGCGTCGCCGGAGTCCTTCCAGCCCTGGTTGGACAGCCCGTGTCCGGTGGTGTCGACGTACTCGACGAGGCCGTCGCCGTCCGGGTCGGCGTGCTCGCCGAGCCAGCGCAGCGCGGCCTCCAGGTGCGGCAGCAGTGGTTCGATCTGCTCGGCGGGCAGACCCCAACGCCAGGCGTCGTGCAGCAGGTTGACCCAGAGCATTGTGGCGTCGACGGTGCCGTAGTAGGCCGGCGGGAGGCGCAGCCCGTTCGCGGGCAGCGCGACCTCGTGCCCGCGCAGCTCGTGCAGGATCTTGCCGGGGGACTCCCCGGTGGCCGGGTCGACCCGGGTGCCCTGGCGGCGGGCGAGCACCCGCAGGGTGCCGGCGGCCAGGTCGGTGCCGAGCGGCAGCATCATCCGGGCGGCCCAGAGGCTGTCCCGGCCGAACAGGGTGAGGAACCAGGGCACTCCGGCGCCGAGGAAGACGTCCCCGGGGGCGCCGGTCTCGGCCAGCCGCAGGCCGCGCAGGTCGTCGAGGCTGCGGTCGAGCAGTCGGACGAGGCGTCGGTCGTCGGCGGTCACCTCGGGCCGGGACCACTCCGGCTCGCCGGCCGGGCCGACGACGACGGCGCGCGGGTCCTCGACGCTGAGCTGCCAGCGCAGCACGGTGTCGCCGCCGCCGGGGGGCAGCTCGACCGGCCAGGTCAGCCGGGGTGCGGTGGCCCGTTCGCCGCTGGCGAGCACGTGGGCGCCCGGTGCGGTGACGGTGACGGTGATGCCGTCCGCCGCCCAGCTGAGCACGTCCGGCTGGCCGGTCTTGGCCTCCAGCGGTGCGGCGGCGCCACCGGACTTGACCATCTCGATGGGTGCCAGGTCGCAGCCGAGGTCGACGCTGACGGTGGCCCGTACGCCGACCGTGGCGGTGGAGACGATCCGCAGCTCCTCGGTGAGGCCGTTACGGGTGGCCCGGCGGAGTCGGTCGACGCGGACGGTGGGGTCGGGGGCGGGGTCGCCGAGCCAGCGGGCCAGGCCCACGAAGCGCGCGCCGTGCGGGCCGTCGTCGCCGCGCGTCAGCCCTTCCAGCTCCCGGTCGTCGACCCGTAGCTCGGCCCGCGCGAGCACCCGGGCGTCGGCGTGGAAGACGCCCTGGACGCCGGTCGGGCGGATCTGCCCGGTCGCGTCCCCGAGTGCGCTGGTAGGGGCCAGGACGACCCCCACCAACTCGTGCAGGAGGGGTTGCAGCTGGCGTTCGATCACGGTGTGGCTCCAGATCCTCGGGGTGCGGGACGCACGTCTTGACAACGCGCCCGTGGCGGTGCAAAGTGCGAAACATTCCAGAAACTTGAACGATCCAATCCTGCCTTATCCAGATTGGATCGTTCAAGACGGCGAGAGGGATTCAGTGCCCGAAAAGGTGACCATAGCGACGGTGGCCCGGCACGCCCGAGTGAGCCGGCAGACGGTGTCCAACGTGCTCAACGCCCCGCACATCGTGCGGCAGGAGACCCGCCAGCGGGTCGAGGACGCGATCAACGCGCTCGGCTACCGGGCCAACCAGGCGGCCCGACAGATGCGAACCGGCCGATCCCGGCTGATCGCCGCCCGGATCGAACCGACCCGCGACGGCATCAACGGCTCCGTGCTCGACCGCTTCCTGCACGGCCTCACCGAGACCGCCGACGCCGCCGGCTACCGCGTGCTGCTCTACACCGCCCCCGACGACGACCGGGAGATCGCCACCTACGGTGACCTGCTCGGCACGTACGAGCTGGACGCGTTCGTGCTGGTGGGCACCAAGTACGGCGACCCACGTACCGAATGGCTCGCCGACCGGGACGTGCCGTTCGTGACGTTCGGCCGGCCATGGGACGCGCTCGACGCGCATCCCTGGGTGGACGTCGACGGCGCCGCCGGCACCGCCCAGGCCACCCGACGCCTGCTGGACGCCGGCCACCGACGGATCGCGTTCATCGGCTGGCCGGCCGGCTCCGGTGTCGGCGACGACCGGCGCGCCGGCTGGCACGACACCCTCCTCGCGGCCGACGTCGACCCGACCGGGTTGCACCGGGAGACCGAGGACGGCATCGCCGAGGGCGAACGTCTCATGCGCGACCTGCTCGTCGCCGCCGCGCCGACCGCCGTGGTCTGCGCCAGCGACTCGCTCGCCCTCGGCGCCCTCCAGGCCGTTCGCGGCACCGAACCGCCGGTGTCGGTGATCGGCTTCGACGACACACCGGTGGCCGCGGCGGTCGGGCTGACCAGCGTCAGCCAACCGCTCGGCGAAGCCGCCGCCCGCTGCGTGGACCTGCTCACCGGCGTCCTCGACGGCAACCACGAGAGCCCTCCTCCCGTGCTGCTCCAGCCCTCGCTGGCACTGCGGCACACCGCGTAACCCCCACCCCCAACAGGAGAAACCCATGGCACCTCGAACCCTCACACGGGCGGCGGTGGCCGGCCTCGCCGCCGTCGCCCTGCTCGGCTCCGCGGCCTGCGGCAGCGGCTTCGACGACTCCGGCGACGCGGCCCAGTCCAGTGGCCCGGCCAGCCTCCAGATCCTGATTGGCTCGTCCGGCGAGGCCGAGACCAAGGCGGTCCAGGACGCCGCGGCGAAATGGGCCAGCAGCTCCGGCAACACCGCCACGGTCACCCCGGCGCAGGACCTCACCCAGCAGCTCGGCCAGTCCCTCGCCGGCGGCACCCCGCCGGACGTCTTCTACGTGGACGCGGCCCGGTTCGCCGACTACGCAAGCGTCGGCGCCCTGGAGCCGTACGGGGACAAGATCAGCAACTCGGGCGACTTCTACGAGAGCCTGCGCACCACGTTCACGTACGACGGCAAGCTCTACTGCGCGCCCAAGGACTTCTCCACCCTGGCGCTCCAGATCAACACGGACCTGTGGGCCAAGGCCGGACTGACCGACGCCGACGTGCCGACCACCTGGGACCAGCTCACCGCGACCGCGCAGAAGATCAAGGCCAAGGGGCAGGTCCCGCTGGCTCTCGGCGACACCCGGGACCGGATCGGCGCCTTCCTGGTGCAGAACGGCGGCTGGCTGCTGAGCAAGGACGGCAAGCAGCCGACCGCCGACACCCCGGAGAACCTGGCCGCCCTCCAGTACGTCAAGTCCCTGCTCACCTCGGGCCTGGCCAAGTACCCGAAGCAGCTCGACGCCGGCTGGTCCGGTGAGGCGTTCGGCAAGGGTAAGGCCGTGATGACCATCGAGGGCAACTGGATCAAGGGCGCGCTGCAGAACGACTTCCCGAACGTGAAGTACAAGGTGGTGGCGCTGCCGGCCGGCCCGAAGGGGCAGGGCACGCTCTCCTTCACCCAGTGCTGGGGCATCGCGGCGAAGAGCAAGTACAAGGACCAGGCGATCACGTTCGTCGAGGCGATGACCAGCGGCGAGCAGCAGATGAGCTTCGCCAAGGCGTTCGGTGTCATGCCGTCCCGCCAGTCGGTGCGCGACCAGTACACCTCCGCGTTTCCGGCGGACAAGGTGTTCGTCGACGGCGCCGCGTACGCCCAGGGGCCGGTGAACACTCCGAAGATGGACAGCGTCCTGAAGGACCTCGACACCGGTCTGCAGGGCCTGACCAACGGCGACCCGAAGACCGTGTTGCAGAACTTCGACAAGAACGCCAAGGCGGCGCTCGGCGGCAGCTGAGGTGACGGCGGGGGTCCCGGCGACCAGCGGGGCCCCCGCCGCACGTCGGCCCGAGAGAAGAGGGGAGGGGAGATGGCAACCGAGACACTGACCGCCGCGTCGACCGCGCCCGGGACGAGCCCTCGCCGGCGCCGGGGCGGAACCCGCGGCAACGAGAACCTCGCCGGGTGGCTCTTCGTCGCGCCGGTGATCGTCATCCTGGGGCTGTTCCTGCTGCTGCCGATCCTGATGGCGCTCTGGGTCAGCCTGACCGACTGGAACGGCCAGGGCAGCCCGTTCACCGGCGACGTGCCGTTCGTCGGCGCGCACAACTACACCCAGTTGTTCACCGAGGACGGGCTGGCCCGCCGCGACTTCATGACCAGCATCCGCAACAACATGTACTACGTGGCGATCGTGGTGCCGGCGCAGACCGTGCTCGCGCTCGGCCTGGCGCTGGTCGTCAACAACCGGATGCTCAAGGGCAAGAGCTTCTTCCGCAGCGCCTTCTACTTCCCCTCGGTCACCAGTTCCGTCGCGATCAGCGTGGTGTTCCTGTTCCTGTTCGCCAACTCCGGCGCGGTCAACGCGCTGCTCGGCTTCCTCGGGATCGACGGCCCGGAGTGGTTCGCCGACTCCCGTGGCCTACTGCACCTGCTCTTCGGCGCGGTCGGCGTCGACTCGCCGCCGGCGGCCCTGGCCGACGGCGGCCCGTTCGGGCTGACCTGGTGGGACTGGCTGGCCGGCCCCAGCGTGGCGATGATCTCGATCATCACGTTGGTCGTCTGGACCACCTCCGGCACGTTCATGCTGATGTTCCTGGCCGGGCTCCAGAACGTCCCGGTGGCGCTGGACGAGGCGAGCACCCTCGACGGCGCGTCCCGCTGGCAGCGGTTCCGCCACGTCACCCTGCCGATGATCAGGCCCACCACGTTCCTGGTGCTCACCCTCGGCCTGATCGGCTCCTGGCAGGTCTTCGACCAGGTGTACGTGATGAGTCAGGGCGACCCGGCCAAGACCACCGTCACCCCGGCGTACCTGTCGTACCGGACCGCGTTCCGGGACTTCGACTACGGCTCCGGCGCGGCGATCTCGTTCGTCCTGTTCCTGATCATCATCGTGCTCACGCTGATCCAGCGCCGGGCGCTGGCCGAGCGGGACACCGACCGGCCGCGCCGCGGCTGGCGGCGTCGACGCGTACCGGAGAGGTCCTGAGATGGCCGTTCCGACCGACCGCCCGGCGGGGCGCGACCACCGCGCGGCCCGCACGCTGGCCACCCGTTTCCTGGGGTACGCCACGCTTGTCTTCTTCGGGTTGGTGTTCCTCTACCCGTTCGTCATCCAGATCGGCAACTCGCTCAAGACCGAGTCGGACGCGGCGGCGAACCCGCTCTCGCCGTTTCCGGACCCGCTCAGCCTGGCCGGCTTCGAACGGATCTTCGCCGGCACCAACTTCCCGCTCTGGCTGGGCAACTCGCTGCTGGTGACGGTGCTGGTCACCCTCGGGCGGGTGTTCTTCGACTCGCTCGCCGGGTACGCGTTGGCCCGGCTGCGATTCCGGGGTCGCGGCGGACTGTTCGCGGCCGTCATCGCGGTGATGGCGGTGCCCGGCGTGGTGCTGCTGATCCCGAAGTTCCTGGTGCTCAACCAGCTCGGCATCTACAACAGCTACGCCGGTCTGGTGGTGCCGCTGCTGGCCGACGCGGCGGGCGTGTTCATCATGAAGCAGTTCTTCGAGTCGATCCCGGTGAGCGTGGAGGAGGCCGCCCGCATCGACGGGGCGAGCATCTTCCGTACCTTCTGGTCGGTGGTGCTGCCGATGGCGAAACCGGCGCTGATCACCCTGACCATCCTGTCGTTCCAGGGCTCGTGGAACGAGTTCCCGCACAGCCTCGTGTCGGTGCAGGACCCGGACCTCTTCACCCTGCCGCGCGGCCTGGCCGACCTGGTCAGCGGCTCCCTGGGCAGCGGCACCCAGTACCCGCTCAAGCTGGGCGCCGCGCTGCTCGCCACGATCCCGGTGGCGATCATCTTCGTGGTGTTCCAGCGGTACTTCGTCCGCGACGCCAACGACGGCTCGGACAAGGGCTGACCCGGACCGGTGCGGCGGCCCGGGCCGCCGCACCGGTCACTCGACCTTCTCGGCCGGAACTCCCACGTGCAGGCGGACCTGCGGCACCAGCATGTCGTCGACGTCCAGCGCCCGGGCCGCGCCGTCGGGCTCCCACCCGGTGCTGGTGAGGAACTTGCGGGTCGCCTCGTCACCGTCGAACGCCCAGGCCACCGCCCGTCCCATCCCGTCCTCCCGCCACAGGTCCACGGTGGCGGCGAGCAGTCGACTGCCGTGCCCCCGCCGACCCCAGCGCGGCTCCACCAGCAGGTCGGTCACGGCGGCCACGTCCGGGCCGAGCGCGTCGGCCGGCTCGCCTGGCGCCAGTGCCTCGGCGTCGGCCGGGCCGGAGGCCGCGAACCCCACCAGATACGATTGCTCGGCCTGTTCGACGGCGACCAGCACCCGGTGCGCGCCCGAGGGCGGCTCCAGCACCGCGGCGCTCCACCGCCGGGCGAGGAACGCCTCGTCCAGGTTGTCGAGCACATGCCGAGGAAGGATCCGGCGGTACGCGACCCGCCAGGTCGCGAGCTGGATGCGTGCGATCTCGCCGGCGTCCTCGGGACGCGCCGGGCGGACGTACCCGAGAGCCATGGGACGGAAGCCTACGCAGGGCCAGGGAGGCGACGGTGGCGCAGGGTGCCAACAGGACGGCCGCGCAGGTCGTGGGCGTGGTGGCGCTCGCCGCGGCGGTCACCGCGTTCCTCGCCGTCGCGGCCGTACGGCACGGCTTCTTCGACCTGAAGGTCTACTACGGCGCGTTGACGTGGTGGGTGCACGACGGCGGGGAGATCTACGACTACCTGAAACCCAACACCCAGTACGGCTTCACCTATCCGCCGTTCGCCGCGCTGGTCATGCTGCCCATGGCGTACCTGCCGTGGTCGGCCGCGATCGTGGTGAGCGTGCTCGCCAGCGTGGTCACCACCACCGTCCTGATCTGGTGGCTGGTCGACCCGATCGCCAGGCGCGCCGGCTGGACCCGGTGGTTCGCCCTCGCCGTGGCGCTCTGCCTGGCCGCCGCGTTCGAGCCGATGCGGGAGACGGTCAACTTCGGTCAGGTGAACACGCTGCTGCTCTTCCTGGTGGCGGTGGACCTGCTGCGGCTGCTGCCGGCCGGCAACCGCTGGGCGGGTGTGGGGATCGGCCTGGCCACCGCGATCAAGCTGACGCCTGGCATCTTCATCGTCTACCTGCTGGTCACCGGGCGGTGGCGCGCGGCGCTGACCGCCAGCGGCACGGCCGCCGGGGTGTCCCTGCTGGCCGGTGCGCTCTTCCCGGACGCGTCCCGGGAGTTCTGGACCGAGGCGCTGTGGAACACGGGCCGGGTGGGCGAGCTGGCCTTCGTGTCCAACCAGTCGCTGCGCGGGGTGGTCGCCCGGCTCGACCCGCAGCACCCGAGCACCCTGCTGTGGCTGCTGCTCGTGCTCGGCACCCTGGCGCTCTGGGCCTGGCGGTCCCGGGCGGCCGTCGCGGCGGGTGACGAGGCGACCGGCCTGGCGCTGACCGGCGCCGTGATGTGCCTGGTCAGCCCGGTCACCTGGGTGCACCACCTGGTCTGGCTGCTGCCCGCGCTGATCCTCCTTGTCGACAACGCGATGGCCGCGCCCGCCGGCCGCCGCCGGCGCGTCCTGCTCGCCGCCGTGACCATCGGGTACGTGCTGCTGATCAGCCGGACCGTGTGGGTCTGGGAGAAGGACTTCACAGGCGTCGACGGCTTCCTGGGCAGCAACGCCTACGTCTGGATCAGCCTCGCGCTGCTGGCCTTCCTGCCGATCCGCCGGTGGCTGACCCCGGGCGGGTCACCCGTCGAGACGTCCGGCGTACCGCAGCTCGACCAGCCCGACCGGCCCGCGCCCGCCGGCGAGCGGCACCTGGTAGGTCGACCGCTCACCGTCAGGTGACAGCCCGACCCGTTCGCAGAACCGGCGGGCCCGCTTGTTGTCCGCCAGCACCCACAGCCGGTAGCCGGTCCAGCCCCGCTCGCTGAGCCCGACGCGGGCGGCGTCGAGCAGGGCGGCGGCCGTCCCGTCACCCCAGAACGCCGGCTCGACGTAGAGCGCCAGCACCTCGCCGACCGCCGGGTCCAGGTCGTCCCGGTCCTGGTTGCGGCGGTACGGCCCGAAGGTGGTGAAGCCGACGACCAGCCCGTCCACCTCACCGAGCAGGGTGGTGAACGGGTGTTCCGGGTCGGCGGTGCCGACGTCCCGGCGGCGCTGCGCCCAGGCCACCACGTTGAGCCGACCGAGCACCTCGTCCGGCATGAAGCCGGCGTAGCCCGCCTGCCAGCCGTGCACGTGCACCCGGGCGACCGCCTCGGCGTCGTCCGGTTCCTCCCGGCGGATGGTCAGCATTGCACCGTTCTATGCCCCGATGACGGTCCGAGTCCAGCTTCCCGCACCGGCGTCGTACCGATGATTTAGGGTCGCCGACGATGGCCGCACCGGAATCACTCTCGCTCGCCCAGGCCCGCCGGGTGGCGCTCGCCGCCCAGGGCTTCGCCGACCCGCCGCCGACCGGCGTGCCGACACGCCGGCACCTGCGCCGGGTCCTCGACCGGGTCGCCCTCATCCAGATGGACTCGGTAAACGTGCTGCAACGCGCGCACTACCTGCCGCTGTACAGCCGGCTCGGCGCGTACCCGACGACCCTGCTCGACCAGGCCGCCTACCGTCGCCCACGGGAGCTGTTCGAATACTGGGGTCATGAGGCGTCGCTGGTCCCGGTCGGGCTGCACCCGATGCTGCGCTGGCGGATGGCCCGGGCGCACAGCGAGTCCTGGGGCGGCATGCGGCGCATCGCGCAGGAGCAGCCGGAGCTGGTCGCCTGGGTACGCGACGAGGTGGCCGCCCGGGGTCCGCTGACCGCCGCCGAGATCGAGCACGACGCGCCCCGCGAGACCGGCAACTGGGGTTGGAACTGGTCGGCGGTCAAGCGCGCGCTGGAGTTCCTGTTCTGGGCCGGCGAGGTGACCGCCGCGGAGCGCAGCACCTCCTTCGCGCGCCGCTACGACCTGCCGGAGCGGGTGCTGCCGGCGGCCGTGCTGGACGCGCCGACCCCTACCGACGCCGAGGCGTACCGGACGCTTGTGGCCCTTGCCGCGCGGTCGCTGGGGGTGGCCGCCGAGCCGGAGCTGCGCGACTACTTCCGGCTGCCGCTGGCCGGCGCCCGGCAGGCCGTCGCGGAGCTCGCCGAGGCCGGTGAGCTGGTGCCGGTCACCGTGGCCGGCTGGCGGCAGCCGGCGTGGCTGCACGCGTCCGCCCGGCTGCCCCGCTGGATCCGGGCCAACACGCTTGTCAGCCCGTTCGACCCGCTGATCTGGGAACGGGCCCGCACCGAGCGGCTCTTCGACTTCAGCTACCGGATCGAGATCTACGTTCCGGCGCCGCAGCGGGTCTACGGCTACTACGTGCTGCCCTTCCTCCAGGGCGACCGGTTCACCGCCCGGGTCGACCTGAAGGCCGACCGCAGGGCCGGGGTGCTGCTGGTCCCGGCCGCCTGGCTCGAACCGGGCGCCGACCCGGGGGAGACCGCGGTGGCGCTCGCCGCCGAGTTGTACCGGCTCGCCGGCTGGCTCGGCCTGGACGCGGTGGCGCCGCCCGCCGCCGGCGACCTGGCCGGTCCGCTGGCCGCCGCGTTGGCCGGCGTGTCCGGTGTACCGTGAGCGCGTGACGAGCGTTCCGGGACCGGTCGACCAGCCGCAGCCCGCACCGGGGGCGGTCCACACGTTGCCGGCGGACGCTGCCGCCGGCCCGGCGGGTTGGCCGACGCCCCCGCCGGGTGGATACCCGGCACCGGAGCCGGATCGGCTCACCCGCTTCGTGCTGCGGCTCTACGAGCGTTCGCCGCGCTGGGCGGTGCCCCTGGCCGCCGTCGGCTGCGTCGCTGCCGGCATGAGCTACGCGCTGCTCAGCAACCCGACGTACGCCGACCCGGACGCCGCGCCGACCTGCCTGCTCAAGCTGACCACCGGCCTGGACTGTCCGGGCTGCGGTGGCACCCGCGCGCTCTGGTACGTGCTGCACGGCGACCTTCCGGCCGCCGCCCGACACCACTTCCTGTTCGTCTTCGCGCTGCCGTTCCTCGCGTACCTCTTCGTGGCCTGGGCGGGAAGCCAGGCGTTCGGTTGGCGGATGCCCGAGCTGCGGATCAGCTCCAAGGTCATCGGCGGCTTCCTGGCCGCGTGGCTCGCCTTCTCGGTGCTGCGCAACCTGCCCTGGGCGCCGTTCACGTCGCTCTACGTCTGAGCCGGCTGCACCCCCGCCCCGCCAGTCCCGCCCGACGGGCGGTTCGCGCCGGTGGCCTCTCCGCGGCCCGGCCGGCACCTGTAGTTCGAACGCTTCGGAGCTGAGTGATCGACATTGCAGGGGGCGTGCCTGAGTTGGGCCGGGAGGGGCCGCGCCACTACAGTCCCAGGAATGCCGGAGATGGTGCAGCCCCAGGTCAAGTTGATCGCGTGGACCCAGTTCGCGGCCCCGGACGACGTGCCGTGGTCGACCGACGCGGAGGGTGGCCAGGCGCTCGCCGAGTTCGCCGGCCGGGCCTGCTACCAGTCGTGGAAGAAGCCGAACCCGGCGACCGCCACAAACGCCGGCTACCTGGCGCACATCCTGGAGGTCGGGCACCTGTCGGTGCTGGAGCACGGGTCGGTGACCTTCTACTTCACCGGGGTGTCCCGTTCGTTCACCCATGAGCTGATCCGGCACCGGCACTTCTCGTACTCCCAGCTCTCCCAGCGTTACGTCCCCGAGCGCGACGCGGCAATGGTCGAGCCGGCGGTCATCGCGGACGACCCGGAGCTGCACAAGAAGTTCACCGAGGCCGCCGAGGCCAGCGTGCGGGCGTACACGGAGTTGCTGGAGGGGCTGGAGCAGCGGTTCTCCGACGAGCCCAACCCGACGCTGCGCCGCAAGCAGGCACGGCAGGCGGCCCGCGCGGTGCTGCCCAACGCCACCGAGACCCGCATCGTGGTCACCGGCAACTACCGGGCGTGGCGGCACTTCATCGCCATGCGGGCCACCGAGCACGCCGACGTGGAGATCCGTGAGCTGGCCGTGGAGTGCCTGCGCCAGCTCCAGGGGATCGCCCCGAACGTGTTCGCCGACTTCGTGATCTCGACGCTGCCGGACGGCACCGAGGTGGCGGCCAGCCCGCACGAGGCGTCCTGAGGCCTTCCCCGGCGGGCGCCGGCTGGTCGTCCGCTAGGTTGGAGGGTATGACGCACGACCACCCTGACGCTTCGGCCCGGCCGGTGTCCCGCCCCTTCGGCCGGATGCTCACGGCCATGGTGAGCCCGTTCACCCCCGACGGCTCGCTCGACCTCGACGGCGCCGCCCAGCTGGCGAGCCACCTGGTCGACGAGCAGGGCAACGACGCGCTGGTGGTCAACGGCACCACCGGCGAGTCGCCGACCACCAGCGACGCGGAGAAGGAACGCCTGATCCGGGCCGTCGTGGAGGCCGTCGGTGACCGCGCCAAGGTGGTCGCCGGTGTCGGCACCAACGACACCCGGCACACCATCGAGCTGGCCGCCGCCGCCGAGAAGGCCGGCGCGCACGGTCTGCTGGTGGTCACCCCGTACTACAACAAGCCGCCGCAGAGCGGGCTGCTGCGGCACTTCACCGCGGTGGCCGACGCCACCGGCCTGCCGGTGATGCTGTACGACATCCCGCACCGCTCCGGCGTGCCGATCGACACCGAGACGCTGGTCCGGCTCGCCGAGCACGGCCGGATCGTCGCGGTCAAGGACGCCAAGGGCGACCTGACCGCCACCAGTTGGGTGACCAGCCGGACCGCCCTCGCCTTCTACTGCGGCGAGGACGCGCTCACCCTGCCGGCGCTGGCCGTCGGGTCCGTGGGCGTGGTCGGCACCTCGACGCACTTCACCGGGGCGCTGACCGCACAGATGATCGAGGCGTACGACGCGGGGGACATGCCGGCCGCGCTTGCCCTGCACCGGCGGCTGCTGCCGCTGTTCACCGGCATCTTCCGCACCCAGGGCGCCATCCTGGTGAAGGCCGGCCTGGCGTCGCTGGGCCTGCCGGCCGGCCCGGTGCGACCCCCGCTCGTGGACGCCACAAACGACGAGATCGCCCAGCTGCGCGCGGACTTCGCGGCAGCGGGCCTGGAGCTGCCCGAATGATCGAACGACACGATGGGCGCCGGGTGACGGCGTCGCAGAATGAGGTGGACGCGTGACCGAGGCGCACATCGAGGCGGAACTGCCCCCGCCGCTGCCGGAAGGTGGTTTGCGGATCATCCCGCTCGGCGGGCTCGGCGCCATCGGTCGGAACATGACCGTCTTCGAGTACGACGGCAAGCTGCTGATCGTGGACTGCGGGGTGCTCTTCCCCGACGTCGAGCAGCCGGGCGTGGACCTGATCCTGCCCGACTTCGGCCCGATCCTGGACCGGCTGGCCGACGTCCAGGCGATCGTGCTGACCCACGGCCACGAGGACCACATCGGCGCGGTGCCGTACCTGCTCGCCCACAAGCCCGACATCCCTCTGGTCGGCTCGCAGTTCACCCTCGCCCTGGTCGAGGCGAAGCTCGCCGAGCGGCGCATCCAGCCGTACACGCTCACCGTGCGGGAGGGCGGCCGGGAGCGGCTCGGCCCGTTCGAGTGCGAGTTCTTCGCGGTCAACCACTCCATCCCGGACGCGCTCGCCGTGGCCATCCGCACCCCGGCCGGCCTGGTGCTGCACACCGGCGACTTCAAGATGGACCAGCTCCCGCTGGACGGCCGGATCACCGACCTGGCCGGCTTCGCCCGGCTCGGCGCCGAGGGCGTCGACCTGCTGCTGTCCGACTCCACAAACGCGGAGATCCCCGGCTTCGTCACCCCGGAGCGGGAGATCGGGCCGGTGCTCGACTCGATCTTCGCGAAGGCCAAGGGCCGGATCATCGTGGCGTCGTTCGCCTCGCACGTGCACCGCGTGCAGCAGGTCTTCGACTCCGCCGCCGAGCACGGCCGCAAGGTCGCGCTGATCGGCCGGTCCATGGTCCGCAACATGGGCATCGCCCGGGACCTCGGCCTTCTCAACATCCCGGCCGGCCTGGTCATCGGGATCGAGGAGGCGACCACGCTGCCTCCCGAGCAGATCGTGCTGATGTCCACCGGGTCGCAGGGTGAGCCGATGAGCGCCCTGGGTCGAATGGCCAGCGGCGACCACCGGCACATCACCATCGCGCCCGGCGACACAGTCGTGCTGGCGTCCTCGCTGGTCCCGGGCAACGAGACCTCGGTCTACCGGGTGATCAACCGGCTGGCCCGGGCGGGCGCGGTGGTCGTGCACAAGGACGTGGCCAAGGTGCACGTCTCCGGGCACGCCCCCGCCGGGGAACTGCTCTACCTGCTCAACGTGGTCCGTCCCAGCAACCTGATGCCGGTGCACGGCGAGTGGCGTCACCTGCGCGCCCACGCCCGCCTCGGCATCGAGTCCGGGGTGGCCGCCGACCGGGTGGTCATCTGCGAGGACGGCGACGTGGTCGACCTGGTCGAGGGCCGGGCCAGCCTCGTCGGGCACGTGAAGAGCCGGTACGTCTACGTCGACGGCCTCGCCGTCGGCGACGTCAGCGAGTCGCTGCTCACCGAACGGCGGATCCTCGGCGACGGCGGTTTCATCGCCACCACAGTCGTCGTCGACTCGGTCACCGGCAAGGTGGTCGCCGGTCCGACGCTGTCCGCGAAGGGCTTCTCCGAGGACCCGGAGGCGTTCAACCCGGTGATCCCGCTGGTCACCGAGGCACTGAACCGGGCGGCGGCGGACGGCATCACCGACCCGCACCAGCTCCAGCAGATCGTCCGGCGGACCGTGGGGCGGTGGGTCAACGACGCGTACCGTCGTCGCCCGATGATCGTGCCCACCGTCGTCGAGGTCTGAGCAGGTCCCGCTACTGCCGGCCCACCCCGATGAGGTGGGCCGGCAGTATCTGTCCGTAGGCGTCAGGGCAGCGCGGCGACCGCCTCGGCGTACGCGACGCCGGTGGCGATGGCGGCGTCCACCAGCACCGTGAGCTGCTCCGGGGCCACCCCGTGCGCCAGGTCGGTGGCCACGTCGCCGGCCAGCACCAGCTCCTCACCGAGGTCGTGCGCGTACGCCTTGGGCAGCAGCCGGTCGTGGTTCCAGGCGTTGCAGAAGGCGTACGCCTCGGCGCGGCGGGTCGCCGGCAGCCGGCGGGCGGCCATGGCGCGGGCGTGCAGCACCTCGCCGCGTTCGCCGGCCCGACGGAACTGGATCACCACGGCACCCCACCGGCCGACCACCGTGGCGCCCTCGTCCACGGCGTACCGGTCCCCGCGTCGGTCCAGCGCGGCGGTGATCATGTCGATGGTCAGCGTGGCAACCTCGCGTCCGTCGTCGGCGTCGGGCTCGGCGTCGCCCGCGTCGGGCTCGGCGTCGTCGGCGGGCAGGGGCACCGGCGCCGCCACGGGGCGTTCGGCCAGCCAGGCGGCCATCCGGCCGGAGTGGTGGCCGGTGCCGTTGCGGGCGTCGAAGCTGCCGGCCAGCTCGTTGGCGATCGCGAGCAGCAGGGCGCCCAGGGTGGCGACGTCCAGGTCGGTGGCCGGTCGCCCGCCGTACGCCGGTCGCGGCACCGTGCGCACGCCGAGGCCGGCCTCGACGGCCAGCGCGCAGACCAGCGCGCCGGCGGCGGCGAACTCCATAGCGGCGAGGTCGTCGGTGGGCCGGTCCAGTCGGGGCAGCTGCTCGGCCAGGATGGCCAGCCCGCGTTCCAGGTGCCCACCCAACGCGCAGAACCGCAGGTGCGCGGCGAGGAACGGGAACGCCGCCCGTTCGCGCCGGTGCCGCCGGTACGCCCGCACGTGCGCCACGGCGGCCCGTTCCGGCTCGCCGACGCGCAGCTCGGGCAGCAGCCCGGCCACGAGCGCCCGCTCGGGCTGGTCCGTGCAGTCCACCGCGTCGCGGGTGGGCTCGGCCAGCTCGGTCAGCGCGGCCCGCCACTCTCCCCAGCCGGCGAGCAGCTCCGCGCGGCGGGCCGGTGCGCAGCCGGGGCATCCGCCGGACGGCCCGCCGACCGTGCCGGCCCACCGCTGGTACCAGTGCCGGGCGGTGGGCTCGTCGCCGAGGTGGTCGGCGATCCGGCAGCGGAGCTCGGCGACGGTCGACGCGTCGGGACCGTCCGCCCCGACCCGGTGGGCGAGATCGTCCAGGAGGGACCGGGTCTGGTCCAGCCCCACCCGGGGGGTGCCGAGCAGCGCCTCCACGGCGTAGCGCTGAAGGCGTAGCAGCAGCCGGCCCTCGTCGTCGGTGAGCAGCTCGGGCCGGTAGTCGGCGGCGGCCCGGCACCGGCGCACCGGCTCGACCAGCCGCCACCGTTCGCCGTGCAGCAGGTACGCCTCGATGAGCGCGAACCGGGCGTCCAGTGCCGACCGGAGGTCACCGGCCGCGTCGGCCCGCTCGGCGAGCCGTTCGAGGGCGAGCAGCCGGTCCGGCCCGTCGGGCAGGTCGCGTGCGTCGGCGAGCGCGCTCACCAGCGCCGGATCGCGGTGTACGGTCACGCCGGCACCGCGCCGGGCAGCCGAGCGACGGCCACGGCGAGTTGACAGCCGGCCGAGATGCCACAGTCGAGCAGCTGGTCGAGCTGGTGCGGGGTCACCCCCCGCTCCAGGTCGGTGATCACCTCACCGTAGACCCGAGCCCGGCCGCCGTCGTCGACGTGCACGAACGCCTTGGGCCAGAGCCGGTCGTGGTTCCACGAGTTGCAGAAGGCGTACAGCTCCGGCACCCGTTCGATCCCGAAGGTGGGCGTGACCATCGTGCGGACCTGGAGCAGTTCGCCGGCCGCGCCGACGCGCAGGAACCAGATCAGGTTGTCGTCGAAGCGGCCCACCAGGTCGCCGTTAACCGCCCGCCCGACCGCTCGGCCCCGCGCGGCGAGCACCGCGGCGACCAGTTCGCCGGTCAGTGGGCGCAACACATCGGGGTGCCCGGCAAGCGGATCGTCCGGACCGTCCTCGAATCCCGGCGACGCCATGGGGCATCCCTTCTGAGGCGGATATCACGACCGGCGGCGCGGTCCGTGCTGCGACGCGCGGACACGACCCGGAAAAGCGGCGTTCTGCCGGGTCCCGCCGTTACCGTGACTCTATGGCGGGCCGTACCTCTCAGGCGAGCCGGCGGCGCGGCGCGTCGCCGCGCGGTGGCACCAACAACCGTGCCCGCCAACCGGCGAAGAAGACCAGGGCGCCGGTCCGCCGGCGCACCGCTCCCGCCCGGCCGGGTCCGGCGGTGTACGTCGGCCGCGCCGTCGGTGCACTGTGGATGGGACTGGCGCACGGGATGGGCTGGGCGGTGCGCGCCGCCGGCCGGCAGGCCGCCTCGGCCCGCGACCTCGACCCGGAGCACCGCCGCGACGGGGCGGGGCTGCTCCTGTTCGGGTTGGCCCTGCTCAGCGCCGTGGCGCTCTGGCTCTCCGGCGCCGGTCCGGTGGGTGCGCGCCTGGCCGACACGGTCCGGCTGTTCCTGGGTGCGATCTCCGTGGTCGTACCGGTGCTGTTGATGATCGGGGCGTGGCGGCTGATGCGTCAGCCGGCGGACCCGGCGCACCGGGGCCGCGGGTTGATCGGCTGGGGTTCGCTGCTGGTGTCGACCGCCGCGCTGCTCCAGATCGGTCAGGACCCGACGGACCCGTTGCAGCGTGACTACGCCGGCGGCCTGGTCGGCGCGGGCGTCGGCGGGCTGCTGGAGCGGGCGGTCACCGCCTGGGTCGCCGTACCGCTGCTGGTCCTGCTGCTCCTCTTCGGCCTGCTCGTGGTCACCGCGACGCCCATCAACAAGATCCCGGAGCGGCTGGGTCTGCTCGCCGGTGGGCTGGTGGCGCCGCCGGAGGCCACCGAGGAGTCGGAGGAGCCGGCGGCCCGGCCGGCGCGCAGGCGACCGGCCAAGCGGATGCCGCCACCGTTGGACCCGGACGACTTCGACGACCTGGAGGGCGCCGACCTCCAGGAGACCATGGTCCTGCCGCGCAAGGCGCCGTCGAAGGTGCCGGCCAGCCGCAAGCCGGTCGAGCCGCCGGAGCACTCGCCCGCGCCGACGCGGGCCGAGCAGTTGGCGCTGACCGGACTTGCCGGTGACTACACGCTGCCGCCGGCCAACATGCTCAGCGCCGGTGCCGCCGCGAAGACCCGCAGCAAGGCGAACGATGAGGTGATCGCCGCGCTCACCGGCGTGTTCGACCAGTTCGACGTGGACGCTGCGGTCACCGGCTTCACCCGGGGTCCCACGGTCACCCGGTACGAGGTGGAGCTGGGGCACGGCGTCAAGGTCGAACGGATCACGCAGCTGTCCCGCAACATCGCGTACGCCGTGAAGTCGCCGGACGTACGGATTCTCAGCCCGATCCCGGGCAAGAGCGCGGTCGGCGTGGAGATCCCCAACACCGACCCGGAGAACGTGGCGCTCGGCGACGTGCTGCGCTCGCGGGCGGCGACAAGCGACCACCATCCGATGGTGGTGGCGCTCGGCAAGGACATCGAGGGCGGCTACGTGGTGGCCAACCTCGCCAAGATGCCGCACATCCTGATCGCCGGGGCCACCGGCGCGGGCAAGTCGAGCTGCCTCAACACCCTGCTGGTGTCCATCCTCACCCGGGCCACCCCCGACGAGGTGCGGTTGCTGCTGATCGACCCGAAGCGGGTCGAGATGACCGGCTACGAGGGCATCCCGCACCTCGTCACGCCGATCGTGACGAACGCCAAGAAGGCGGCCGACTCGCTGGACTGGGTGGTCCGCGAGATGGACATGCGCTACGACGACCTCGCCGCGAACGGCGTCCGGCACATCGACGACTTCAACCGCAAGGTGCGCAACGGCGAGATCAAGGCCCCGCCGGGCAGCGAACGGGAGATGCGTCCGTACCCGTACCTGCTGGTGATCGTGGACGAGCTGGCCGATCTGATGATGGTGGCGCCGCGCGATGTGGAGGATTCGGTCGTCCGGATCACCCAGCTGGCCCGGGCGGCGGGCATCCACCTGGTGCTGGCCACCCAGCGTCCGTCGGTCGACGTGGTGACGGGTCTGATCAAGGCGAACGTGCCGTCCCGGTTGGCGTTCGCGACCTCGTCCCTCGCCGACTCGCGGGTCATCCTGGACCAGCCGGGCGCGGAGAAGCTGCTCGGCCGGGGTGACGGGCTCTTCCTGCCGATGGGCGCGTCGAAGCCGGTGCGGATCCAGGGCGCCTGGGTCACCGAGCGGGAAATCGCCGACGTGGTGAAGTTCTGCAAGGACCAGCGCGAGCCAGAGTTCCGCCCGGATGTGCTGGCGCCCGCGCAGGAGAGCAAGAAGAAGATCGACGAGGACATCGGCGACGACCTGGATCTGCTGGTGCAGGCGGTGGAGCTGGTGGTCACCTCGCAGTTCGGCTCGACCTCGATGCTCCAGCGCAAGCTGCGTGTCGGTTTCGCCAAGGCGGGTCGTCTGATGGACCTGATGGAGACCCGCGGGGTGGTCGGGCCCTCGGAGGGGTCGAAGGCGCGTGACGTGCTGGTCAAGCCGGACGAGCTGGAGGACGTCCTGAGCGGCCTGCGCGGCGACGTGGACTGACGTCGTCCGACCCCGCACACGCGACGGGCCCGCCGGTGACCGGCGGGCCCGCGTCGGAGTGCGGTCAGTTGTTGATCAGCGCGCCGATGATCACCAGGCTGATGATCGCGGCGAGGACGCTGGCCGCGGCGGCGTACCAGCCCAGCGGCTTGTCGCCGAGCACCGCGCCGACGATGCCCGCGATGACGCCGAGCACGCCGAAGATGATGGGGTTGAGCAGCAGGGCGAGGACCGCGAAGACGAAGCCCACGATGGTGAGGATCCGGGCGGCGTTGCTGCGCGGGCGGGCGGTGCTGGACATGTCGGCCATGTCGTCCTCCGTATGAGAGCCTGTCGTGACGGATCGATCAATACCCACTGTGGGGACCTGTCACGCGTCCTTTTCAGTGGAAGACCTTCAGGCCGACCACGCCCGCGACCACGAGCAGCAGGCACAGGATCCGGGGCAGGCTCGCCGACTCGCCGAGCGCCAGCATCCCGACCAGGGCGGTGCCGACCGCGCCGATGCCGACCCAGACCGCGTACCCGGTGCCGACCGGGATCTCCCGCAGCGCGTACGCCAGGCCAGCCATGCTCAGCACCAGGGTCACCACGAACACCACTGTCGGTACCAGTCGGCTGAGGCCGGCGCTGCGGTCCAGGGCGGTCGCCCACGCCGTCTCCAGCAGTCCGGAGATCACCAGTACGAGCCAGGCCATGTCCACCTCACGGGTCGGCGCCCGGGCTGCCGCACCGGGACGAGTCGGCACATCACGCGGGGCGTCTTGGCCTGACCGGGTACGCCCACCACTCGTCCGGGGCGACCGCGAGCGTCCGGGGCCACCGGAGCCGACGCTAGCACCGGCCCGGCGTCGGGTGCGGTGACTCCCGACACCTCGCGTTGACCTCTACCTCGCTTCAACTTGCAGTATGGCAATCATGACCCTGCTCTACGCCGACTCCGAGGTCGCCGCCGCGCTGGACGCCGCCACCACCGTCGACGCCATGCGGGACGCCCTGCTGGCCGCGTACGACGGCCGGCTGGTCGCCCCGCCCCGGGCCGCCGCCCCGCTGGCCGGTGGGCGGATGGTGCTCACGGCAGGACACCTGGTCGACGAGTGGTACGGCTTCCGCTCGTACGACACCTTCGGGCACCCGCAGGCCGAGCAGCTGGTCGTCCTGCACGACGCCGGCACCGGGGCGATCCGGGCGGTCGCCGTGGGCGAGGAGCTGGGCTCCCGGCGGACCGGAGGGCTGGGCGGCGTCGCCGTCGACGCGCTGGCCCGGCCCGACGCGGCGACCCTCGCGGTGATCGGGTCCGGCCGGCAGGCGTGGAGCCAGGTGTGGGCCGCCGCCGCGGTCCGACCCCTGCGCGAGGTCGTGGTGCACAGCCGCTCCGCCGCCCGGCGGGACGCCTTCGCCGCCCGCGTCCGCGCCGAACTGGGCGTACCGGCCCGCCCGGTGGCCGACCCGGGCGCGGCCGTGACCGGCCGGGACATCGTGGTGCTCGCCACCACCAGCCCGACCCCGGTGCTGTGCGCCGCCGACCTGAGCCCCGGAACGCACGTCAACGCGGTCGGCTTCAAACAGCGCGATCGCAGCGAGTTCGGCACCGACCTGCTGGACGTCGCCGAGCTGCTGGTCACCGACTCACCCGCCCAGGCGGTCGACTACCGGCCGCCGATGCTCGCGGCCACACCCCCGTACGCCGGGCGGTTGCGCGACCTGGGCGGCATCCTGGCCGGCGCGGTCCCCGGCCGGACCACCGCGGACCAGATTTCCGTCTTCTGCTCCACCGGCCTGTCCGGCACCGAGGTCTTCCTGCTCGACCGGCTGACGCGGGTGGCCGCCCCGACGCGGTGACCGTCCACCGGGAGGCGCTGGTACGCGTGCGTGGGCCTCCCAGGCCGGCCCGGTACCCTCGGATGGTGTCTGCCACCTCCCCTGATGCCAACGCCGAGGGCCGTCGTGTCGCCCTGCTGACCCTGGGCTGTGCCCGCAACGAGGTCGACTCGGAGGAGCTGGCCGCCCGGCTGCACGCCGACGGCTGGCAGGTGACCACCGACGGCGAGGGCGCCGACGTGGTGGTCGTCAACACCTGCGGCTTCGTGGAGAAGGCCAAGCAGGACTCCATCCAGACCCTGCTCGCCGCCGCCGGGACCGGCGCCAAGGTGGTCGCCGCGGGCTGCATGGCCGAGCGGTACGGCCGGGAGCTGGCCGACAGCCTGCCCGAGGCGCAGGCCGTGCTGAGCTTCGACGACTACCCGGACATCGCCGCCCGCCTGAACGCGGTCGTCGCCGGCGAGCAGGTGACCGCGCACACCCCCCGGGACCGGCGTGAGCTGCTGCCGCTGACCCCGGTGCAGCGGCGCGACACCGCCGTCTCGCTCCCCGGTCACGGCACCGTGACGCGGACCACCGTCGACACCGACGAGCACACCCCGGCGCACCTGCGCCAGGTGCTGCGCCACCGGCTGGACACCGGCCCGGTCGCCTCGCTGAAGCTGGCCAGCGGGTGTGACCGCCGCTGCGCGTTCTGCGCGATCCCCGCGTTCCGTGGGGCGTTCGTGTCGCGTACGCCGGACGAGCTGCTCGCCGAGGCGGAGTGGCTGGCCAAGACGGGCGTACGGGAGCTGGTGCTGGTCAGCGAGAACTCCACCTCGTACGGCAAGGACCTGGGCGACCCCCGGGCGTTGGAGAAGCTGCTGCCGCAGCTCGCCGCGGTGTCCGGCATCGTCCGGGTGCGGGTGAGTTACCTCCAGCCGGCAGAGACCCGACCCGGCCTGGTCGCGGCGATCGCCGGTACGCCGGGCGTGGCACCGTACTTCGACCTGTCGTTCCAGCACTCCAGTGAGCCGGTGCTGCGCCGGATGCGCCGTTTCGGCTCCACCGACCGGTTCCTGGAGCTGCTGGCCAGCGCCCGCGAACTGGCGCCGGAGGCGGGCGCCCGGAGCAACTTCATCGTCGGCTTCCCCGGCGAGACCCGCGCCGACGTCGACGAGCTGGTCCGGTTCCTCACCGAGGCCCGGCTCGACGCGATCGGCATGTTCGACTACAGCGACGAGGACGGCACCGAGGCCGCCGGCATGCCCGGCAAGGTCTCCGCCGCGACGATCAAGCGGCGGTACGACCGGCTCAGCGCGCTCGCCGACGAGCTGTGCTCGCAGCGGGCCGAGGACCGTCTCGGTTCGACAGTCGAGGTGCTTGTCGACTCGATCGAAGACGGTGTGGTGGAGGGCCGGGCGGCGCACCAGGCGCCGGAGGTGGACGGCTCGACGACCCTGGTCGCCCCGGCCGAGGGTGGGGTCGACCTGGCCGCGCTGCGCCCGGGTGACCTGGTCCGCGCGACGGTGACCGGCACCGAAGGGGTGGACCTGCTCGCCGTGCCGGATGAGATGATCTCGGCGGCGCCCGGCGCGGCACGGTGACGGCGGGTCCGAACGGAGCGGGGGAGCCAGGTGGTGTGGTCCCGGGAGCGCCACGGCGGCCCGAGCGGAGCGAGACGGTGACCGGGGCGACGGAGTCGACGCCGGCCCGGGTGGTCGCGCGGGTGCCCGTGCTCAACGCCGCCAACGCGTTGACCGCGTTGCGGCTGGCGCTGGTGCCGGTCTTCGCCGCTTCGGTGATCGCGTCCGGGATGAGCCACTCCGGCTGGCGGATGGCGGCCTGCCTGATCTTCGCGGTGGCCTCGGCGACCGACCTGGTGGACGGCTGGATCGCCCGCCGGTTCGCTCTGGTCACCTCGGTCGGCAAGGTGGCCGACCCGATCGCCGACAAGGCGCTCACCGGCGCGGCCCTGGTGCTGCTCTCCTGGTACGACCGGCTGCCCTGGTGGGTGACAGTGCTGATCCTCGTCCGCGAGCTGGGCATCACCGGGCTGCGGTTCTGGGTGATCCGGCACGGCGTGATCGCCGCCAGCCGCGGCGGCAAGATCAAGACCGCGCTCCAGATCCTCGCCATCGCCTGGTACCTCTGGCCGATGCCGGCGGCCCTCGCCGTCGTCGGTCCCTGGATCATGGCCGCCGCCGTCCTGGTGACGGTCGTGACGGGCTTCGACTACATCGTCCAGGCCCTCCGCCTGCGCCGCCCCCGCTGACCGGACCTGCGGCGTGTCGGGCCGCCAGGCTCATGATCGACGACGTCGGATCGGGAGGTTTGGGTGGCGATGAGTGGGAAGGACGGTTCGATGCAGAAGGATCAGGGATCTGAGCCGCCGGTGGGCAGTCCGGCGGCAGGCGCCGTGCACAGCCTTTCGCAGCGGCACGAGACGCTGGCCACGGTCGAGTCGCTCACCGGTGGGTTGCTGGCCGCGTCGATAGTGGAGATCGCCGGGGTCAGCGGGATCTACCGGGGCGGGCTGGTCGTCTACGCCACCGAGTTGAAGGCCACGCTGGCCGGCGTACCGACCGGGCTGCTCGACGAGCGAGGGCCGGTGGACCCGGACGTCGCGGCGGCGCTCGCCGAGGGTGGCCGGCAGCGCTGCGGCGCCGACTGGGGGATCGCCACCACCGGGGTCGCCGGTCCGGAGCCGCAGGACGGCAAGCGCGTCGGCCTGGTCTACGTCGCGGTGGCCGGCCCGAACGGCGGCGAGGTCCGCGAACTCGATCTGGACGGCGGGCGGGACCACATCCGGTCGGCGGCGGTGACCGAGGCGTTGCGGCTGCTCACCGAGCGGATCCACGCCGACGACGCGACCCGTGACTCGGCCGGCGCCGGCCACCGGTGAGCCGTCGCGGGTCATCTGACGGGCGGGGCGGGATGTCGCACGGGCCCGCAGCGGGTACGGTTGCGGGAAGGCTCCGACGCTCGGAGCCGGCGCGGTCCGCCGCGGCCGGCTGCCCGACGCCGAGCGAGAAGTATCCCTCAGGGGGAGGTGCGATGGTCCTGCTACGCCGGGTAATCGGTGACGCACTGCGGGCGCGCCGGCAGGGGCAGCACCGCACCCTGCGCGAGGTGTCCACCGCGGCGAACGTCAGCCTCGGCTACCTCTCCGAGATCGAGCGGGGGCACAAGGAGCCGTCCAGCGAGTTGCTGGCCGCGATCTGTGACGCGCTCGGAGCCCGCCTGTCCGAGTTGCTGCGCGAGGTGAGCGACACCGTGGCGCTCGCCGAGCAGATGCCCGGCGTGCTCGTCGACATGCAGGACGAGCCGGCCGAGGCCACGCCCGTCGGCGCGGCGACCGCCGTCCGCAAGAGCACCAACCGCGGCGTGCGTCAGGTCACCTCCGACGGCAAGGTCGCCGTCTCGGTCCGCCACGAGTCGCCGCTCAAGGCGACTCTGCGCAGCACCCGGGTCCGCCCCACCGAGCGCGACCGGGACGTGGTCTGCGCCGCCTGAGCCGTCCTCCCGGTTGACCATGGGCGAGGTGGCCCCAGCCGCGTAGGGTTGCCCACAGGAGCTGCCGGTGCCGTCGACCGCCCGGTACGGATGCCGTGCTGGCGTTCGGCTGGGACGATGGAGACCGGCCGGGGTCGCGGTCGGCCGGCTCGTCCGGTCCCGACCGCGGGTGGAGTGACGCGACTGAGGGGATACCGCGGAGATGGCGAACCCGTTCGTCAAGGGTTGGAACTATCTGATGGCGCTCTTCGGTGCCAAGATCGACGAGCACGCCGATCCGAAGGTGCAGATCCAGCAGGCCATCGAGGACGCCCAGCGGCAGCACCAGGCGCTGGTCCAGCAGGCCGCCGCGGTCATCGGCAACCAGCGCCAGCTGGAGATGAAGCTGTCCCGCCAAATGTCCGAGGTCGAGCGGTTGCAGGGCAACGCCCGGCAGGCGCTCGTGCTCGCCGACCAGGCCCGGGCCAAGGGTGACGAGGCCGAGGCCGGGCGCTTCGAGCAGTCCGCGCAGACCCTCGCCACCCAGCTGGTCTCCGCCGAGCAGGCCACCGAGGACCTCAAGACCCTGCACGACCAGGCGTTGGGCGCCGCCGCGCAGGCCCGCCGGGCGGTCGAGAACAACTCGATGATCCTCCAGCAGAAGCTCGCCGAGCGCACCAAGCTGCTCAGCCAGCTGGAGCAGGCCAAGATGCAGGAGACGGTGGCCCGCTCGCTGGAGTCGATGTCGTCGCTCACCGCTCCCGGCAACACCCCGTCCCTGGACGAGGTGCGGGACCGCATCGAGCGGCGGTACGCCAACGCGATGGGCCGCGCGGAACTCGCCGGTAACTCGGTCGAGGGCCGCATGCTGGAGATCCAGAAGGCGACAATCGACTCGGCCGGTTCGGCCCGGCTGGAGCAGATCCGGTCCAGCATGGCCGGGGAACAGCTCGGCGCCGCGCAGCGACCGGCCGCGCCGCAGACCGAGAAGGCGGCCGACCCCGCCGCCGCTGCCCGGCTGGACGAGCTGCGCGCCAGCATGGCCCGCGAGCGCAACACCGGCGACCCGACCGCCGCCAGCTGAACGTCTCATCCGAGGAGGTCAGGTGGCAGACGAGCGAACCCGGTACTTCCGCCGGCTGGATCGGCTGCGCCGGTCGGCCCGGCGGTGGAGCGTGCTGGCCGGTGGGCTCGGTGGCGCCGCCGCGGTGCTGACCCCGTACGCCGGCCTCGGTCTGCCCGACGCGGCCTGGGCCGGTGCCGCGGGCAGCGCGGTGGCGCTCGCCGCCTGGCGGTGGATCGATCTGCGGGCGCTGGCCGCCCGACCGGCGCCCCCGGCACTGGACCCGGCAGAGGCCGCGGCCCGGTCCAGGGCACGGCTGGTGGCGGCCGTCGAGCGGCTGCCGGTCGGCCATGGTGTGCTGGCCGAGGTCCGCCGGGTCCGTTCCCGGGTGGCGTTGCGGGGCACCAGCGCCGGTGCGCCGTGGGCCCGGCTGGATCGGGCGGCCCTCACCCTGGCCGGGATGGCGCCGCGACTCACCGGGCTCGCCGAGCCGGCCGTGCTGGAGGCCGCCGCCGCCGACCGCTCGCTGCGCGAGCTGGCCGCCCGGGTGGCAAGCGTCGAACGTGCGCTGCGGCTGGCCCCGGCCGACGCGCGCCCGCCGCTGGCCGAGGCGCACGGCGCGTTGGCCGCCCAGTTGGAGAGCGGTGTCGCGGCGTACGAACGGCTCGTGGTGGCCGCCGCCGGCTACCTGGCCGAGGACGCCCGGCCGCAGGCCGCCCACCCGGCTGCCGACCGGCTCACCGAGGCCACCGACCTGCTGCACGGCGTGGCCTCGGCGCTGGCCGAGCTGCGCACCGCAGGCACCCCGCTGCGCGCGCCCACCCGCTGACCGGGCGACGGTCACGGTGGCGTCGTGACGGAGACCGGGCCGGTGTACGCCGAACTGCCCACGACGTTGAACGACCGGATCCGGTAGTGGTAGGTCACGCCCCGGGTCAGCCCCGTGTTGGTGAAGCCGCGACCGGTCACCGTGAAGGTCGCGACCTCCCGGGCGAACGCCGGGTCCAGTGCCCGCTGCACGATGAACCCGGACCCTGAGCCGACGCTCGTGTCCGCCGTCCAGCCCAGGACCACCGTCGCCGTGTCCGGGCCCGGCGCGCTGGCCGTGGCGCTGACCCCGCTCGGGATGCCCGGCGCGGGTGGGGTGCTCACCGCGGCGACCGTCGACCAGGCCGACGCGGCGCCCAGGTAGGTGGTCCGGACCCGGTAGTAGTAGGTGGTGTCCGGCGCGACCGCGACGTCCAGGTGGTGGGTGCCGACTCCGATCGCCGTGGTGCCGGGGCCGCTGCTGAACGTCGGGTTGGTGGCGCGTTGCACGTCGATACCCGTGGCGAAGGATCTGTTCGTCCAGCGCAGGGCCACCCGCAGCGGTGCCGCCGGCAGGATCGTGGCGACGACGCCGACCGGGGCGGTCAGGTGCACCGAGGCGGGCACGCTGTTCGACCAGGACGAGTAGCTGACCGCGTTCTCCGCCCGGATCCGGTAGTGGTACGTCACCCCGGGGGTGACCGTCGCGTCGGTGTAGCGGGTGGCGGTCGCCGCGACGGTGATGGTGGTGACCTCGCCACCGAACGTCGCGTCGGTGGCCCGTTGCAGGACGTGGCTGGTGGCGGGCGGACGGCCCCCGTTGCCGGTCCAGGCCAGCGCGATCGCCGGCAGCGCGGTCGCCGAGCCGGGCACCGGGGTGGCGGTCAGCCCGGTGGGCGCCTTCGGCGCGACCCGCAGCACCAACGGCCGGCTCATCCCCAGGTCGCGGTGGGCGGCGCGCTGACTGTGCCAGCGGTACTCCCAGCCCACGTTGACCAGCTGGTTCACCACCACGGCGGGCCGCCCGTCGACGGGGCTGACGGGTGTCGAGCCGGTCCGGGCGCCGGCCGGGCGGCCCGGGTCGAGCAGCCGCACGCTGTCGCCCAGCTTGAACGGCAGGGTCGGAGCGACGGGGCGCAGCGCCACCACCACGTCCTCGCGGGGGTTGACCCGGACGATGTCCTTCCAGCCCAGCTCGGCGCCGTGCGGAGCGCGCAGCGCGCCGTCCCAGCCGACCCGGTTGACGACCTGCACGTCGCAGCCGCCGAAGCACAGCGGCTCGGTCTGCCGGACGTTGCCGCTGATCCGCCAGATCTGCGTGCCGTCGGTCGACGCCCCGAGCGGCACGGCCGGGTCGGCGGCGAACAGCACCTCGGTGACCGGGTCGGTCGGGCCGAGGGGGAGGGTCACCGGGGTCAGCGGCCCGGCGTGCGGGTGCCCCACGCCGAGCCGGCCGGCCAGCCGCCCATGGTCGGGTTCGAAGACCTGCTGTACGGCCTTGACCTCCACCGGCAGGGTCACCGGGCCGGTGCCGGCCGCCGGGGTGAAGGTCACCGTGCCGGCGTGCACCGGCACCGTCGTCTCGGTTGCCGTCCGGGTGCCGAACGCCGCGTCGTACGCCGGCTGCGGCACGATCGGCGGGCGCTGGCTGGCCGCGTACGCCAGGGGGAGCCGGTCGCGCAGCCGGGCCAGGTCGTACGGCGGCTCCGCGTCTCCGGTGACCCGGAACTGGAGCAGGGTACGGGTGTTCGGGCCGTACCCCGGCTCGGTGGGGGGCGGGCCACCCTCGGCGGTCCGGTCGGGGGCGTCGCTGTGCTGGTCGTAGCGCCTGTCGAAGCCGGGCAGCGGGGCGGGCGCGTCGTTGTACAGGATCAGCGTGCTGCCCGGCGGCACGGCGGAGAAGTCGACGAGCACGTCGGCCCGTTCGCCGGGCGCGAGGAGCAGGGCGTGCCCGTCGACGTTCAGCACGGTCGGGTCGAGCCGGTCGTAGCGGTAGCCGACCGGTCGGCTCGCCAGCACCACCGGGGCGGGCAGCAGGCCGGCCTCGTTGCCGATCTGGACGAACGCCGGTCCGGCGGCGCGGGGGTCCGGCACCCCGCCGTCCCGTCCGTCGGTCGGCCAGCCCGCCGGCCGGTCCGCCGCCCGCAGGGCGGGCACCATCGGCACCTCGCCGGCCTCGGCGTCGACCAGGGCGCCGTCCAGGGTCCACATCGGCCCGTCCGAGCAGGCCCGGTAGAGCTGGAGGTTGAGACTGCGGTCCAGGCAGGCGTTGAGGATCCGGAACCGGTACGCGCGGGGCCGCACCTCCAGGTACGGGTAGGCGACGCCGTTGACCAGCGGGGTGTCGCCGTACGCCTCGGGCACCGCGGACGGGTGCGGCACGCCGGGCGCGAGGGGTGGCTCGTCCGGCGCTCCCACCGGGTCGTGGTGCGGATTGGGCACCGGCCCGGCCGACGTCGGCGCGTTGCCGACGCCGCCCGGCGCCGGGGCGCCCGACCACGGGCCGTAGTCCCACCGCCCGGTCGGGTTGCGTCCACCGGGGCGGTACGGGTCCTGTCGCGGCTGGTAGACGTGGGGGTGCCAGAGGCTGCCCCGGGCACCCCAGCGTTCCCGGTCCCAGGTCGGGTCCTCAGCGGCGAGCTGGGTGTCGTCCGGCACGAACGTCTTGTCCTCGATGACCAGCGGCAGCTGGTCTGCCGGCAGCACCTGGTCGGCCACCAGCTCGTCCTCGGCCGGGTCGGTGAGCAGGTAGAGCGCGAGCTGTCCACCGTAGACGGTGAGTCGGGCCAGGCCGTGGGTGTTGTCGTGGAACCACATGAGCCGGCCGCTCTGCTCGTTCGGGTAGTAGAGCGTGGTGGCGCCAGCTCCCGGCGGCGGCATGTCCGGCACGTGGGCCACGCCGGTGCCGGTCGGGTACGGGGTGATCTCCCCGGCCGGGGTGATCCACTGCCCGGGGTTGCCGGCGCTCGTCCAGCCGGTCAGAGCCCCGGCCAGGTGCAGCACCGCCCGGTTCTGCGGGTACGGCGCCGGGCCGTCCAACGGGCCGCGGCCGGCTCCGGCGACCGTGTCGTCGACCGGGAGGAACAACTCGCCGCCCCGACCGGTGGGGAGCTGGTTGATGAACTTCACCCGGACCGGCCGGCCCCGCCGGGCGAGGATCATCGGGCCGAGGTGCCAGGGCCGCTCCGGGGGCGCCACCGTGTTGTGCCCGGACGCGTCGGTGCCGAGGTTGAGCTGCCGGTAGCCGCGCAGCCGGGTGGCCGGCAGGTCCCGGTGCAGGCGTTGCGCGTACTCCTGGAGGCCGATCTCGTAGTAGTCGCAGCCCGGATAGCTGATCGTGTCCGGGACGGCCACCGGCAGGTACGCACCGAGCCCCGCGCCGCCCACCTGACCCGGGACCGGGAGGGCGTCGACGAACTTGCGCAGTCCGGTGCCGGGCACCGGCCGCCCGCCGGCGTCCCGTGCCGGTCGGGGGCTGTACGCGAAGTTCGGCACCGGGCCGAAGCTGCGCGGTACGACGGCCGGGTCGAGGCTGGTGGTCGGAGCGACCTCGTCGGTCGTCCCCGCGCCCTGCTCAGCGGTCCGCGCGGCCGGCACGACGGGAACCGTCCGGCCGTTGACGTGGCTGTCGCGGCTGGTGCGCTCGAAGAAGGTGGAGCGGAGTCTGCGGAAGATCGCCATGACTCTCCCCGGGTCGGGGCACGAGGCCCGCCACCCCGGCGTGGCGACCCTGGTGCTCTGCTGACGGTCGGTGAGCACTCAACCGCAGCATGCGACGCGGACGGCCAGATAGGAATTACCCAATCGTCCGTATCTGGGACGGCCCCGGTCGGCCCCGGTGTGGTCAGTCGGGCGGCGGGGCGTCCGGCGGCTCCGGCTGACAGACCGGGCACCAGTAGGTCACGCGTTCGCCCAGCTCCTGCTTGCGGATGGCGGTGCCGCAGCGGCGGCAGGGCTGGGCGCGGCGACCGTACACGTAGCTGGTCTGCCCCCGGTGCAGCGAACCGGTGCTGCTCTGCGTCCACCGACCCCGGTTGGCGGCGAGCAGCCGCTGCGCGAGGGTCACCATGCCGGTCAGGTCGGGCACCGCGCCGACCGGCGTCCAGGGGGACACGCCGCGCAGGAACAGCACCTCGCACTTGTACAGGTTGCCCACGCCGGCCAGCGCGCGCTGGTCGAGCAGGGCCTCGCCGATGGTCCGTTCCGGGTGGGCGCCGAGCCTGCGGACCGCCTCGGCCGGGTCCCAGTCCGGGCCGAGCAGGTCCGGGCCGAGGTGACCCACCAGGCCGTCCTCCTCGGCGGTCGGCACCAGCGCCAACTCGTGCAGGTGGTAGCCGACCGCCACCGCGCCGGGGCTGCGCAGCACCACCCGGATCAGGTGCGCCGGCCGGCCGTTCCACCGTTCACCCGGCGCGTACGCCCGCCACGCGCCGTCCATCCGCAGGTGCGAGTGCAGGGTCCAGTGCGCCCCGTCCGGGGCGGCGAGCCGCAGCAGCAGGTGCTTGCCCCGGCTCGCCGACTCGCGGACCGTCCAGCCCGTGAGATCCGTGGTCGCCAGCTGCGGCACCCGGAAGTCGCTGCCGGTGAGCCGTGCGTCGGCAAGCGCGCGGTGCAGCACGCGCGCGGTGTTCCAGACGGTGTCGCCTTCGGGCACCCCACCATCCTCCCTCGTTGGAACAGGATTCGCATGTGTCGCTATTTGTACTCAGGTTCCTCATGATCTCCCGACATGCGAGGGTCAGGGAGTTCTGAGGAGAATGCTGATGTCAAGGCCGCAATGTCGTATCCGTTCCCTCGCCCTCGTCGCCCCCCTCACCCTCGCCCTCACCGCCACTCTCCTACCCGTCACCAGCGGAATCCCGGAAACCCCCGCCGCCGGCAGCCCGCTCACCCTCACCGCCGCCGCTCCGGGCGGTGAACTGTGGAACGCCGACCTGTCCGTCGTCGACCGCGACGACGTCAACGTCCGTCGTACCGCCGCCGGGCTGCGGCTGCGCGACACCCGGCCCGCCGGGCGCAGCCCGCACAGCGCCATCGCCGAGGGGATGCTGCTGAGCGTGCCCCGCACCCTGACCCGCCCGGCCACCCGGGTCCGCGCCCAGGTCGCCGCCGACGTGCCGGCCGGCGCCACCGTCGAGGCCCAGGTCCGGGCATGGCGCGCCAGCGGCTGGACCGAGTGGCGGGCAGCCACCACCAGCGCGGTCTTCGACCGCCCGGTGAGCCGGGTGCAGTCCCGGGTGGTGCTCACCGCGCCCGCCGGCGGCACCACCGCGACGGTCCGGGGCGTCCAGCTCACCGCCGACGCGACCGCCGCCGTGTCCGCGGCCACGCCGGGCCTCACCTACCGGGTGTACGCCACCCGCATCGGCCTGGTCGGCGAGCTGACCGCGAACGGCCGCAGCGTGCAGCCCCGGGACCACTTCGCGGCACTACCGTCGCGGCGCGGCCTGTCCCCCCTGAACACCGGCGACTACACCGTGCGGGTCTGCACCACCACGGGCTCCCGCTGCGAGTACGCCCCCGTCTGGGACGTCGGCCCGTGGAACACCCGCGACGACTACTGGAACCCGTCGGCCGTACGGAGAACTGGAAGAACCTGCCGCAGGGCCGACCCGAGGCGCAGGCCGCCTACCAGTCGGGCTACAACGGCGGGCAGGACCAGTTCGGGCGGACCGTGCTCAACCCGGCCGGCATCGACCTGGCCGACGGCACCTTCTGGGACGGCCTGAACCTGACCACCAACGCCTGGGTGGACGTCGCCTACCTGTGGACCGGTGGCGGACCGCGCGGTGTGGTCGGTGACGGGCCGCTGAACATCCGCACCGGCGCCAGCACGTCGTACCCGATCCGTGGCCTCGCCGCCCGGTTCGCCAACGTGCCGCTCCAGTGCTACGTCACCGGCCAGTCGGTGGCCGGCCCGTACCGCACCACCACCCGCTGGAACCGGCTGGCCACCGGCCAGTACGTCAGCCACGCGTACATCTCCAGCGTGTACGGCGGCAGCGTGCCGGCCTGCTGACCCGGCCCTCGCCCCGTCGGGCGCCGTCAGGGGCGCTCGTCGGGCCGGGCCGGGCGCACCATGTCCTGGTAGCGCGGGTGGCTGGCACCGTAGACGGCGTAGTTGAGTCGGGCGTGCGACAGGCTCAGGTCGCCGTTGGGGCCGCCCCGGACGGCGTCCGCATCGGCGTCGGTCTGACCGTCGTCGGTCCAGAAGCAGACCGGGCAGGTCCCCCCGCCGGTTCGGGACGCACAGCACGGACAGCCCACGGGAACTACGTGTTCACCCACCGGGGCAGCATTCCACAGTCGAATATCAGCGGGAAACCCGCAGGACGTCACCCGGGTCCACCCGCAGCAGGTCCACCGCCCGCCCGCCGTTGACCGCGACGGCGACCAGATCGGCCGAGTCGACGTACACCACCAGGCCGCCAGCCGGGGCGTCGCCGAAGGTGCGGCCCCGGACGGCCTGGTGGGCCGGTGCCGGGGCCGGCGGGCCGACCCGCAGCGCCGCCGGCAGCGGATCGAGCAGGTGCGCCGGCGCGGCCAGCTGGACGTTGCCGAAGTGGTCCACTGTCGACACCTCGGCGGTGAAGCCGTCATCGTCCGAGGTCAGCGCCGGCGGGGGTAGCCGGACCAGACCGGCCGGGTCGATAGGCGTGCCCGCCTGGGCCAGCGCCGCGCCGAGCGCCAGCCGGGCCGCCACCGGCGCGAAGACGTCCCGCCCGTGGAACGTCCCGGACACCCGGGCGGCCTGCCAGCGCGGCTCGGTCAGCTCCACCGCTGCGGTGATCCCGCCGAGCGCGTCGGCGGCGTCCGGCAGCAGCCCGTTGTCCGGACCCACCAGCAGCCCATTGGGGGTGGCCAGCGCGACGCCCCGCCGGGCGGTGCCCACCCCCGGGTCGACCACCGCCACGTGCACGGCCACCGGCAGGTACGCCACGGTCTGCGCCAGCACCGCCGCGCCCCGCCGCACGTCCGCCGGCGGCACCAGGTGGGTCACGTCGATGACCCGGGCCGCCGGCGCGATCCGGGCGATCACCCCGTGGCAGGCGGCCACGAAACCGTCGGAGAGGCCGTAGTCGGTGGTCAGTGAGATCCAGGGCGTGACGGACATGTCCGCAGGCTAACCCTCAGCGTCGGTGCGCAGTTCCAGGACGAGTTCGTCGTGCAGCGGGATGCCGTGCTCGCCCACCAGGGAAAGCGCCACCAGGGTCGGCAGGGTACGCACGTCGTGGCCGGTGTCGTGGGCGACCACGTACGGGCCACCCCACTCGCGTTCGTGCAGGGCGTCGATCGCCGTCCGCTCGGCGGGTCCCGCCGCCCGCACCTCGACACCGTCCACCGTCCACCTCGCGTCCGCTCGCCGGCTCCGGAGCGTGCCCGCCAGCTGGTGGTCGACGCGGCTGGCGGATATGGGACAGCACGGTGGCCGACCAGCCACTCCCGCTGCCGGGCGCGGTTGGGCAGACTTGCGCAGGTGACACTTCGGAGCCTGCCCGCCGTCGGGATCCTGCTGGTCGCCGTCGCCGTCACCGCCGGCTGCGGTGGTGACGACGCCGATCCGTCGAGCGGGGCCCCCACCGCCTCGCCGGTATCGGCCCCGGCGGCAACCGGTCTTCCGAGCGCGCCGACGCCCTCGGCAGCGCCACCCAGCGTCGGTGGTGCCGCGTCTCCGGCGCTCCCACCGTCCGTCGCGCCGCAGGGGCCCACGCAGCGCCGGCCGGCCAACCCGCCGCCGGTGGTGCTGCCCCAACGCCCGCCCGGCGCGCCCGGTGCCACACAGGTCGTCAACGCGTTCAAGGCCGCCGGCCTGAGGGTGCCGCACCCGAAGGACCGATCGGTCGACTGTGGACCTGACGGGCTGGGTCTGGGCTGCTCCGAGCTCATCGCCACCGATGCCGTCACGGTGTACGTGTTTCCCGACGAGACCAGCGCCAGCGACATCGCCGAGACGTGGGGCGGCCAGTCGTACCGGCGCGGCGCCGTGGTCCTCAACTACCTGGAGGCGAAGACCCCCGCCGCCGAGCGGCCCCGCTACGAGAAGGTCCTCAACGGCCTCGGCTGAGCACCGGTCCGCCGCGTCCTCGGCCCGGGAGCGGGTCTGCCATTGAGCGATATACCTGTGAGTCATATTTATGACCCAGAGGTATATCGCTCAATCGAGTGCGTCCCGCCCAGGCCGGCCCCTCAAGAGGGCGCGGTGGGTTCGGCAACGGGTCGGCCGCCGCCCGCCACTGAGGCTGCTCCACGGCGGTCGGCTGCGTCCGGCGAAGCGAAGAGCGGCCGGCGCGAGAAGGAGTGCGGGTCAGCCCCTCAGGCGCAGGCCGCGCGGGGTGGCCCGGAAGCCGGCGGCGGTCAGCGCGTCACGCAGCGGCGAGGAGTGCACGGCCTCGCCGTCGGCCCGCTCCACCGACATCGCGCCCAACGCCCCCGAGTGCACGGCGTCGGCGAGGGCCTTGCCGGCCGCCGCGAGCGTGTCGGCGTCGTCGGTGAAGGAGAGCAGCGTCCGGCCGCCGCGTTCGACGTAGAGGACCAGGTCGCCGCCGACCTGCACCACGAGCGCGCCCGCCTTACGGCCGGCCCGGTGCCCGGTCGCCGGTGCGGCCCCGTCACCGGAGTCGACCACCCGCTCCGGCCAGGGCAGCGCCGCGCCGTACGGGTTGGCCGGGTCGGTGGCGGCGAGCACCGTCGCCGGCGCGCCCCGGCCCCGGGCGCCGTCGGTCGGTTCGGCGAGGGCGCGCAGCCGGTCCACCGCGCCGGGCACCGCGAACTGCGCCGCCCCGAGCCCCTCGACGAAGTAGCCCCGGCGGGCCGCGCCGCGTTCCTCAAGCGCCGACAGCACCGGGTAGACCGCCGAGAACCCCCCGACCACCTGTTCGGCCATGACCGCGCCACGGGTGACCACCCCGTGCCGCTCCAGCAGCACGTCGGCGAGGGCGGCGGCGCGGCGGGTCGGGTCCATGTCCCGGTCGGGCAGGCGCGACCAGCGCCCGGCGACCGTCGGCGGGCCGCCCCGGGTGGGCAGCGCCACCCGACCGGGCCGCCGGTAGCGGGTGCGCGGCGCGGACGGCCGCGAGCGGTGCGCCCCACCGGCACCGAGCACCGCGCGCAGCGGAGCGAGGGTGTCGTTGGTGAGGTGACCGGCCCAGACCAGGTCCCAGATGACGCCGGTCAGCGCCGCGTCGTCGGTCGAGCCGACCCGGTCGGCCAACGGCCGGAAGAACAGCGCCTGCCCGTCGCCGAGCGCGTCGAGCACCGCGTCGTGCAGCGGGGTACGCGTCAGCGCGTCATCGGGCGGCGGGAGCAGCAGCGGCGCCGCGTCCGCGTACGCCAGGGTGACCCAGCCGTCCCCGCCGGAGATCGCCCCCGACCCGGCCCACAGCACCTCCCCGCTGGCGCACAGCTCGTCGAGCTGGGCGGGGGAGTAGTCGGCGACCCGACCGGGCAGCACCAGCCGCTCCAGCGCGGACGCCGGCACCGCCGCGCCCTGCAACTGCTCCACGGTGGCGGCGAGCGCCTCCACGCCGCGGGCGGACGAACCGACCTGCTGCCAGCGGGGCAGGAACGTGGCGAGGGCCCGGGGCGGCACCGGTTCGATCTCCCGGCGCAGCGCCGCGAGGGAGCGGCGGCGCAGCATCCGCAGCACCTCGGCGTCGCACCACTGGGCGCCGGCCGAATCCGGGGTGAATTCACCGGAGACCACCCGACCGGTGGCGGCGAGGCGGCGCAGCGCCTGCTCGACGACGAACACGCCGAGCCCGAAGTGCGCCGCGCAGCTCGCCGCCGCGAACGGCCCGTGGGTGCGGGCGTAGCGGGCCACCAGGTCGCCCAGCGGGTCGGCCACCGGTGCGAGGTACGCCTCGGCCACCCCGACCGGCAGTGCCACCCCGAGCGCGTCGCGCAGCCGGGCGGCGTCCTCGACGCCCACCCAGCGCTGCTCGCCGGCGATCCGGACCCGCAGCGCCCGGCGGGTGGCCTCCAGCTCGGTCAGCCAGCTCTCGGGCACACCCCGCTCGGTCAGCTCGGCGTCGCTGAGGTCGCCGAGCACCCGCAGCAGCTCGACCACGTCCTCCGCGTCGCGGGGACGGCGCTGCTCGGTCAGCCAGCGCAGCTGCCGGTCGGTCTCGGTGAGCACCGCCGGGTCGAGCAGCTCGCGCAGGTCGACCCGGCCGAGCAGCTCACCCAGGAGCGTGGAGTCCAGGGCGAGCGCGGCGGCGCGGCGCTCGGCGAGCGGGGCGTCGCCCTCGTAGAGGAACGCGCCGACGTAGCCGAAGAGCAGTGACCGCGCGAACGGGGACGGCGCGCTGGTCTCCACCTCGACCAGTCGCACCTTGCGGGTGGCCAGGTCACGCATCAGGCCGGCCAGCGCCGGCTGGTCGAAGACGTCCTGGAGGCACTCCCGGGCGGCCTCCAGGGTGACCGGGAAGTCCGCGTACTCGCGGGCCACGTCGAGCAGCTGCGCGGCGCGTTGGCGCTGCTGCCACAGCGGCTGGCGGCGGCGCGGGTCGCGGCGGGGCAGCAGCAACGACCGGGCGGCGCACTCGCGGAAACGGGCCGCGAAGAGGGCGGAGGTGCCCACCGTCTCCTCCACGAGCTGGGTGATCTCGTCGGGTTCGAAGACCACCACGTCCGCGCCGGGCGGCTCGTCGGCGGTGTCCGGCAGGCGCACCACGATGCCGTCGTCGGAGGGCATCACCTGGGCGTCCATGCCGTACCGCTCGGCGAGCCGGCGGCCCACCGCGAGAGCCCACGGCCCGTTGACCCGCGCGCCGAGGACGCTGTGCACGGCGAGCCGCCAGTCGCCCAGCTCGTCACGGAACCGCTCGACCACGACGGTCCGGTCGTCGGGCAGCGAACGGGTGGCTTCCCGCTGGTCGCGCAGGTACGCCATGAGGTTGCCGGCGGCCCAGTCGTCCAGCCCACCGGCGCGCAGCGCGGCCAGCGCCGCCTCGTCGGTCTGCCGCAGCAGGCCGCGCACCCGGGCACCGATGGCCCGCCCCAGCTCCACCGGACGGCCCAGCTGGTCGCCCTTCCAGAACGGCATCCGCGCGGCCTGCCCGGGGGCCGGCGAGACCAGCACCCGGTCGGGGGTGATCTCCTCGATGCGCCACGACGACGAGCCGAGCAGGAAGACGTCGCCGACCCGCGACTCGTAGACCATCTCCTCGTCCAGCTCGCCGACCCGGGCGGCCCGTTCGGCGCCGGCGAGGAACACCCCGAACAGGCCCCGGTCGGGGATCGTGCCGCCGCTGGTCACGGCGAGCCGCTGCGCGCCGGGGCGGCCGGTGAGCAGGTCGGTGGCCCGGTCCCAGACCAGCCGGGGACGCAGCTCGGCGAACGCGGTGGACGGGTAGCGGCCGGAGAGCATGTCCAGCACGGCGTGCAGCGCCGAGTCGGGCAGCTCGGCGAAGGGCGCGGCCCGGCGGACCAGCACGGCCACGTCGCCGACCCGCCACGGCTCCAACGCCACCATGGCCACGATCTGCTGGGCGAGCACGTCCAGTGGGTTGCGTGGGTAGTGCAGCTCCTCGATCGCGCCGTCGGTCATCCGTTCGGCGACCACCGCGCAGGAGAGCAGGTCGCCGCGGTGCTTGGGGAAGACCACCCCTCGGGAGACCGCGCCCACCTGGTGCCCGGCCCGGCCGACGCGTTGCAGCCCGGCGGCGACGCTCGGCGGCGCCTCGATCTGCACCACCAGGTCGACCGCGCCCATGTCGATGCCCAGCTCCAGGCTGGACGTGGCCACCACGGCCGGAAGCTGGCCGGACTTGAGCGCCTCCTCGATGTGCTTGCGCTCCTCGCGGGACACGCTGCCGTGGTGGGCGCGCGCGATCACCGGCGCCGCGCCGGCCGCCGCGCCGGACTGCGCCATCACCTCGGCGGGCGGTCGGTTGCGCAGCGGACCGGCCGGGCCGCCCCACTGCCGCGCACCCCCGTCCGGGCCGTCCGCCGACGACACCCCGTCCGGTACGCCGGCAGCGTCACCGGCCGACGCGGAGGCCACCTCCTCGGCAGCCAGCTCATTGAGCCGCGCGCAGAGGCGCTCGGCGCTGCGGCGGGAGTTGGTGAACACGATTGTGGAGCGGTGCTGCCCGATCAGTGTGAAGACCCGCTCCTCCACTGCCGGCCAGATCGAGGCGCGGCGTGGCCCGGGACCGCCGAGGTCGTCCTCCGGTGGCTGCTCCTGCTCGTCGAGGCGGGTCATGTCCTCCACCGGCACCTGCACGCTGACCTCGATGGTCTTCGGCGTGGCCGGCTGGACGACGTCGACCGGGCGGGCGCCGCCGAGGAACCGGGCGCAGGCGTCGATCGGTCGGACGGTGGCGGAGAGCCCGATCCGCTGCGCCGGGGCGGGCAGCAGCTCGTCGAGGCGTTCCAGTGAGAGGGCGAGGTGGGCGCCGCGTTTGCTGCCGGCGACCGCGTGCACCTCGTCGACGATCACGGTCTGGACGCCGCGCAGCGAATCCCTGGCCGCGGAGGTGAGCAGCAGGAACAGCGACTCGGGCGTGGTGATGAGGATGTCCGGTGGGGTGCGGGCGAAGGCCCGCCGCTCGTCGGCCGGGGTGTCGCCGGTACGCATGCCGACGGTGATGTCGGGTGGCGTGACGCCGAGCCGGGTCGCCGCCTGCCGGATGCCGGCCAGAGGGGCGCGCAGGTTGCGTTCCACGTCCACGGCGAGGGCCTTGAGCGGACTGACGTAGAGCACCCGGCACCGCTGTCGGGCCTCGGCGGGCGCCGGCTCGCGGGCCAGCTTGTCCAAGGACCAGAGGAACGCCGCGAGCGTCTTGCCGGAGCCGGTGGGGGCCACGACGAGGGCGTTGCGGCCGGCGGCGACGGACCGCCAGGCGCCGGCCTGGGCGGCGGTGGGAGCGGCGAAGGCGGCGTCGAACCAGGCGCGGGTGGCGGGGCCGAACCCGTCGAGCACCTCGCCCGTATCTCCCTCTGCCCCGGTCACCGCTCCATCGTGCCCCGCCGGTACGACAACCACGAACAGGCCAGGGCGGGATGTGTCCGGCTGCATGGAATATGCACGAGATGCGTGCTTAATACGTTAAGTCTCACTTAACTGCTTGCTTGTGACGAGCAACATAAAGTAACTTCACTCGCAACGCGAGCGGGTGGGAGGAATCGGATGGCCGGTGAGCAACGGAATGTCGCACCCGGCACCGATGTGCTGATCCGCAAGGTCGACAGCCACCTCGCCACGCTCCGCGGCGGCCTGCACGGGCCGGAGCTGGAGCTCGCCGAACGCCTCGCCCGCTGCCTGCGGGAGCTGGTCATCTCCACCGCCCAGGCCAGCGCCGCCGACCGGGGGCAGGTCCGTGCCGCCGTCCACTACTTCGTGCTGCGTCGGGAGAGCCGCGGCCGGCTGCTGTCGGTGCGGTCGCTGACCGCCGCCGAGCGGGTGGTCGACAAGGTCCTGCGCCAGCTCGGCCGGCGCGACCTGCTCGCCGAGCTGCACCGCGACCGTCCCGCCCTGGACGACGCGCTGCCCGTCGGCGACGCCCTGCTGCGCTGAGCACGGCCGGTCGCGGGGCAGCTCGCCCCAGAGGCACCGCACGGCGATGAATGGGCGAATTCCGGCAAAACGCTCCGTCGGGCGCGCAACTGGCGTCTGATCGCTGCTAGGCGCCACCGCTGTACCGGCGCCGGCCACCTCGACCGGGAGCACGGGTGCTGGTACTGCTCATCCTCCACCTTGTGGCGGCCCTCACGGCGCCGCGGCTCGTCCGGTGGTGGGGTGCCCGCGCGTGCTACCCGCTGGCGCTGGCGCCCGCCGCCGCGTTCTGCTGGGCGGTGGCCCGTACGCCGGCCGTGGACCACGGCGGGGCGGTGGTCGAGACGTACCCGTGGATCGGGCAGCTGGGCCTCGACATCGCGCTGCGGGTCACCACGCTGTCCTGGCTGATGACCCTGCTGATCGGCGGTGTAGGCGCGCTGGTGCTGGTCTACAGCGCCCGCTACTTCGACTCCGGATCGGCCGGGCTGGCGCAGTTCGCCGCCGTCCTGGTCGCGTTCGCCGGCGCGATGCTCCTGCTGGTCTTCGCCGACGACCTGCTGCTGCTCTACGTCGGCTGGGAGCTGACCACGATCTTCTCGTACCTGTTGATCGGGCACAGCACCGAGCGGCGGTCCAGCCGGTGGGCGGCGGCGCAGGCGCTGACCGTCACCACCCTCGGTGGGCTGGCCATGCTCGTCGGGTTCATCCTGCTGGGTGAGCACGCCGGCACGTACCTCTGGTCGGAGATCGCCACCCGGCCGCTGCCCGGCGGCGGTCACCTGATCACGGCGGTGCTGCTGATCCTGGCCGGAGCGCTGTCCAAGTCGGCGGTGCTGCCGTTCAACTCCTGGCTGCCGGTGGCGATGGCGGCACCCACGCCGGTGAGCGCGTACCTGCACGCCGCCGCCATGGTCAAGGCCGGCGTCTACCTGCTCGGGCTGCTCGCGCCGGCGCTCGCCACGGTCGGCCCGTGGCGGCCCGTCGTGCAGGTGGCCGGCCTGGCCACCATGCTGCTCGGCGGCTGGGCGGCGCTGCGGCAGACCGACCTGAAGCTGCTGCTGGCATACGGCACGGTCAGTCAGCTCGGTCTGCTGGTCGCCGTGACCGGCTCCGGAACCCCGGACGCCGCCCTGGCCGGCGTCGCGATGCTGCTGGCGCACGCGCTGTTCAAGGCGGCGCTGTTCCTGGTCGTCGGGATCATCGATCACGGCGCGGGCACCCGTGACCTGCGCGAGCTGTCCGGGCTGCGGCACTGGTCCCGGCCGCTGTTCGTGGTCGCCGTCCTGGCCGCCGCGTCGATGGCCGGTGTGCCGCCGCTTGTCGGCTTCGTGGCCAAGGAGGCGGTGTTCGCGGCGTTCCTCCACCAGCCGCTGCTCCTGGCCGGCTTCGTCGCCGGGACGGTGCTCACCGTGGCGTACAGCGTCCGCTTCCTGTGGGGCGCGTTCAGCGACCGGTCGGGCGTGGAACCGATCCCGCCGGCCCGCAGGATCGCCGGCCCGATGCTGGCCCCGCCGGCCGTGCTGGCCGGCGTCGGGCTGCTCGCCGGCCCGGCCGCCGGCTGGCTGGACGGTCTGCTGCGCCCGTACGCCGACCTGCTCGGCGGGGTCGACGCGCACCTGGCGCTCTGGCCCGGACCGACCCCGGCGCTCGGCCTGTCCGTGCTGGCCCTTCTCGGCGGCGGTCTGCTCTTCGCGGCGCGCGGGCCGCTCGCCCCGGTGCTGGCCCGGCTCCGCTCGCCGACGAGCGGCAACCAGGGGTACGAGTGGGTGGTGGGCCGGTTCGACCGGCTGGCCATCGAGGTGACCGGGGCGACGCAACGCGGCTCCCTGCCGCAGTACCTGGGCATCATCCTGGTGACCCTGGTGCTGCTGCCCGGCGGCGCGATGATCGCCGCCAGCCCGTGGCGGGCGCGGATCCCGCTCTGGGACAGCCCGCTGCAACCGGTGGTCGTCGTGGTGATCGCGGTGGCGGCCGTGCTCGCGGTCGGTGCCCGCCGTCGGCTCACCGCGATGCTGCTGGTGGGGATGACCGGCTACGGCACCGCCATGTTGTTCGTCCTGCACGGCGCGCCCGACCTGGCGCTCACCCAGTTCCTGGTGGAGACCGCGACGATCGCCGTCTTCGTGCTGGTGCTGCGCCGCCTGCCGGAGCGGTTCTCGGCCCGGCCACTGCGCCGTAGCCGGTGGACCCGCCGGGCCATCGGGGTGGCGGCGGGCGTCGTCGCGGCCGGGCTGGCCCTCATGGCGGCCAGTTCCCGCCGCGCGCCGGACATCTCCGCCGCCTTCCCGGATCTGGCGGTGGCGCACGGGTACGGCCGCAACGTGGTCAACGTGACCCTGGTCGACATCCGGGCCTGGGACACCATGGGCGAGATCGCGGTGCTTGTGGTGGCCGCGACAGGGGTCGCCAGCCTGATCTTCGAGCGGTCCCGCACCGGGCCGCGACCGCGACGGCCGGAGTCGGACCGGCGGGTCAACAGGCCGGGCCGGCCGGTGTGGCTGCGCGGCGGGCCGACCCTCTACGAGGAACGCCGTTCGATAGTGCTGGAGGTGGTCATCCGGCTGATCTTCCACACCGTTGTGCTGTTCTCGCTGTTCCTGCTCTTCTCCGGGCACAACGCGCCGGGCGGCGGTTTCTCCGGTGGCCTGGTGGCCGGTCTCGCGCTGGTGGTCCGCTACCTCGCCGGTGGCCGGTACGAGCTGACCGAGGCGGCCCCGGTCGGCGCCGGCCTGGTCCTCGGCGCGGGGCTGGCCGTCTCGGTGGGTTCCGGCGTGGTGGCCCTGCTCATCGGTGGGCAGGTGCTGGAGAGCGCCGAGATCAACCAGTCGTTGCCGCTGATCGGCGAGGCGCACCTGGTCACGTCGCTGTTCTTCGACATCGGCGTGTACCTGGTCGTGATCGGGCTGGTGCTGGACATCCTGCGCAGTCTCGGCGCCGAGGTGGACCGGCACATCGAGGCGACCGGGACCGCCGCGGGCGGGCTGGCCGTCGACAAGGGGGAGCGCTCATGACCGCCGAGGGCGCTGGACCCACGCTGATGCTGGTGCTCGTGGTCGCGGTGCTTGTCGGCTGCGGGGTGATCCTGCTGTTGGAACGCAGTCTGACCCGGATCCTGCTCGGTGTGATCCTGCTCGGCAACGGGGTCAACCTGCTGATCCTGCTGGGCGGACGCGCCGGTGGGGCGCCGATCGTCGGCACCGGCCCGGTGGACGAGATGAGCAATCCGTTGCCGCAGGCCATGGTGCTGACCGCCATCGTGATCACGTTCGGGTTGACCGCGTTCCTGCTCGCCGTCGCGTACCGGAGCTGGTTTCTCACCGGTGACGACGAGGTGCCCGACGACCTGGAGGACCGGCAGATCATCCGCCGGGCCGAACGCAACGAGGTGGGCGCCGCCGACCTCGGCGGAGAGGGCCCGGACGACGACCCGGAGCAGGTGGATCCCGAACCCGCCCGCCGCCGGCTGCGGCGCGGGGAAGAGGCGTGATGGGAACGCTCCTGCCGCTACCGGTGGTGGTGCCGTTGCTCGGCGCGGCGCTGACCCTGCTGCTGGCCACCCAACCCCGGATCCAGCGCGCGGTAAGCGTGCTCTGTCTGGCCGGCACCTTCACCGTCGCGGTGGTGCTGCTCGTGCAGGCGTACCGCTACGGGCCGGTGGTGATGGTGATCGGTGGCTGGCCTGCCCCGGTGGGCATCGTGCTGGTCGCCGACCAGCTCGCGGCGTTGATGCTTGTGGTCTCCTCGGCGGTGACCCTCTGCGTGCTGCTGTACTCGGTCGGCCAGGGCCGCAGCGAGACCGGCGAGACCACGCCGGTGGTCATCTTCCACCCGACGTACCTGGTGCTCACCGCCGGTGTCACCACCGCGTTCCTCGCCGGGGACCTGTTCAACCTGTTCGTCGGCTTCGAGATCCTGCTGGTCGCCAGCTTCGTGCTGATCACGCTGGGCGGTACGGAGACACGGATCCGGACCGGGTCGACGTACGTGGTCGTCAGCGTCCTCTCCTCGATGATCTTCCTGACCGCCGTGGGGCTGGTGTACTTGGCCACCGGCACGCTCAACCTGGCGCAGCTCTCCCAGCGCCTGGACGCGCTGCCCGACCGCGTGCGGTTGGCCCTGCAACTGATGCTGCTGCTCGCCTTCGCGATCAAGGCGGCGGTCTTTCCGTTGTCGGCCTGGCTGCCGGACAGCTACCCGACCGCTCCGGCCCCGGTCACCGCCGTGTTCGCCGGGCTGCTCACCAAGGTCGGTGTCTACGCGATCATCCGTACCGAGACGCTGCTCTTCCCGGACGGGCAGGTCGACGATCTGCTGATGGTCGTCGCCGGGTTGACCATGCTGGTCGGCATCCTCGGCGCGGTGGCCCAGTCGGATCTGAAGCGGCTCTTCTCGTTCACCCTGGTCAGCCACATCGGCTACATGATCTTCGGGGTGGCGTTGAGCACCGCCGCCGGGCTCTCCGGCGCGATCTTCTACGTGGTGCACCACATCACCATCCAGACCACGTTGTTCCTGGTCGCCGGGCTGGTCGAGGAGCGAGCCGGCAGCACCGACCTGCGCCGCATCGGTGGGCTGGCCCGGGTCGCGCCGCTGCTCGGCGTGCTGTTCTTCGTGCCGGCGATGAACCTCGCGGGAGTGCCCCCGTTCTCCGGTTTCCTCGGCAAGCTCGGGCTGCTCCAGGCCGGGGTGGCGGCCGGCGGGGCGCTGCCCTTCGCGCTGGTCGGGGCCGGCACGCTGACCAGCCTGCTCACCCTCTACGTCGCCTCCCGGGTGTGGAACATCGCCTTCTGGCGGGCACCCCGGATCGCCACCGGGGACCCGGTCGTCCAACTGCCGAGACTGATGATCGGGGCCACCGTCGCCCTTGTCGCGTTCGGTCTGGTGCTGACCGTGCTGGCCGGTCCGCTGTTCGACGTCACCACCGACGCCGCCACCGACCTGCTGTCGCGCACACCGTACGTGCGGGCGGTCCTGCCGGACGGTGTGCCGTGACCGGGCCGCGCGACGGCGGACGGGAGGCTGTCGGCGAGCAGTCCGCGTCCCGGCGTGGCCGGTTCGGGCGGTGGCGGGACCAGGCGATAGCGCTCGGCTGGCTGGCGCTGGTCTGGAACCTGCTCTGGGGCCAGATCAGCTGGGCGAACCTGGCCAGTGGCCTGCTGGTGGGCAGCGCGGTGCTGGTGTTCTTCCCGCTGCCGGCGGTCACCTTCGGCGGCCGGCTGCGGCCCTGGGCGCTGCTGGTGTTCGCTTCCCGGTTCGCCGCCGAGCTGGTCAGCGCGAGCCTGCACGTCGCCCGGATCGCCGTGCAGCCCGGCTGCCGGCCGCGCGGCGCGATCATCGGGGTCGAGTTGCGGGTGCGTACGGACCTGAACATGGCGCTCACCGCGGAGGCGGTCACGCTGGTGCCCGGCACGCTGGTCCTCGAGATGGACCGCGAGTCCGCGACGCTCTACCTGCACGTGTTGGACACCCACGGGCCGGCGGAGCTGGTCGCGGCCCGGGAGCGCACGCTCGCCCTCGAGCGGCGGATCGTCCGGGCGGTCGGCTCCGCCGCCGAACTGCGCCGTATCGACAACCCACCCGTCGAGAAGGGAACCTCCCCGTGATCACAGTCCTGGCCGTCGTCCTCACCGCGCTGCTGTCGGTGACCGCGCTGCTGGCGCTGGCCCGGCTCTATCGGGGTCCGTCGCTGCTGGACCGGGTGATCGCCGCGGACATGCTGCTCGCCACCATGATCGCCGGGGTGGGCGCGGAGGCGGCGGTCAACCGGCACGCCACCACGCTGCCGGTGCTCGTGGTGCTCTCCCTGCTGGGGTTCGTCGGCTCGGTGTCGCTGGCCCGCTTCGCCGTACGGGAGCCGGCGTGATCGCGACGGTCGCGGACTGGCTCGGCGCCGCCTGCCTGGTCGCCGGCGCGATGCTCGGGCTGGCCGCCGCGATCGGTGTGCTGCGCTTCCCGGACTCCCTGTCCCGGATGCACGCCGCCACGAAGCCGCAGGTGCTCGGCGTGCTCCTGCTGCTGCTCGGCATCGCGCTGCGGCTGCGGTCGATGGCGGACCTCGGCATGATCGTCCTGGTGGCCGTCTTCCAGCTGGCCACCGCCCCGGTCGCGGCACAGATGATCGGCCGGGCCGCGTACCGGTCCGGTCGGCTGGACCGGGACCTGCTCGACGCCGACGAACTGGCCGACCGCGGATCGGGCGGCGGTTCGGCGGGGTCGGGCTGAGGCCGGCGCGGCGGGTGAACCGGACGATCGGATGCCTTCGGCCCACCCTCAGCGGAGTCCCAGCCAGGGCCGATAAAATGACAGCATGATCGACTCTTCTGCCCAGGAGGGCAGCAGTAGCCAGCCGGGTCGTGCCCGGCATATCCCCGTACCGACGACCCCGGGAGCCCTGAGCGACCCGTGTTGATCGTCGTTGGTCTCCTTCTGATCATCATTCTCACTGCCGCCACCGGCTACTTCGTGGCGCAGGAGTTCGGCTACGTCGCCGTCGACCGGGGCAAGCTGCGCCAGCTCGCCGACGACGGCGACCAGGCAGCCGCCCGCGCGCTGACCGTCACCAGCCGGCTCTCCTTCATGCTCTCCGGAGCGCAGCTCGGCATCACCGTCACCGCCCTGCTTGTCGGTTACGTCGCCGAGCCGTACCTGGGCGGTGGTCTCGCCGAGCTGCTCGGCGTGGCCGGCGTCAGCGAGTCGGTAAGCCTGCCGCTGTCGGTGGCGCTGGCCCTGATCATCGCCACCGTGGTCCAGATGGTCCTCGGTGAGCTGGCCCCGAAGAACCTGGCCATCGCGCGGGCCGAGCCGCTGGCCCGGGCGCTGAGCCGGTCCACCCTGATCTACCTGGCCGTCGCCGGGCCGTTGATCCGGCTCTTCGACCGGGCATCGGTACGGCTGCTGCGCCGCGTCGGCATCGAGCCGATCGAGGAGCTGCCCAGCGGCGCCACACCCGCCGACCTGGAGCAGATCATCGCCGAGTCCCGCGAGGAGGGCAGCCTCGACGCCGAGATGTCCACGCTGCTCGACCGGGGACTCGACTTCCGCGAACTCACCGCCGGTGAGGCCATGGTGCCCCGGGTCGACGTGCACACCGTACGGGCCCACGAACCGGTGAGCCGGGTGGTCGAGTTGCTCGACACCGGCCACTCCCGCTTCCCGGTACGCGGCGCTGAGGGCGTCGACGACCTGATCGGCATCGTCGGCATCGCCGACGTGCTCGGCGTACCCCCGGGGGAGCGGGCGACCACCCCGGTGAGTGCGGTGGCGGGGCCACCGTTGCTGGTGCCGGAGACGTTGCCGCTGCCCACTGTGCTGGACCGGCTGCGGTCCGGGCACCGGCAGATGGCGTGCGTGGTCGACGAGTACGGCGGCTTCGCCGGCGTGATCACGCTTGAGGACATCGCCGAGGAACTCGTCGGCCCGATCCGGGACGAGGACGACCCGCCGGAGCGGGCACCGGCCCGGCAGGACGACGGGTCCTGGGTGGTGCCGGCCCGCTGGCGGATCGACGAGGTCGCCGACAGCACCGGCATCGCCCTGCCCGAGGCCCCCGAGTACGACACCCTGTCCGGGTTGGTGATGCGGGAGCTGGGCCGGGTGCCGGAGGTCGGCGACCGGCTGGAGATCAGCCTGCAACCCGAGGGAGCGGACGGCGAGGAGAACGAGGCGGAGCCCCGGGCGCTGGTCGAGGTGCTGGCCGTGGACCGGCACGTGGCCGACTCGGTGCGGTTGCAGCTGACCAGACCCGAGGTGACCGCATGAGCCCCGGGATCGCACTGTTCAGTTCGGTGATCCTGCTGGCGCTGAACGGGTTCTTCGTGGCCGCCGAGTTCGCCCTGGTGGCCAGCAAGCGCTACCGCCTGGAGCAGGCGGCCGCGAACGGCGGTCGGGCGGCGCGGGCGGCGCTGGACGGCGTCCGCGAGCTGTCGCTGATGCTGGCCGGCGCGCAGCTCGGGATCACCCTGTGCACCCTGGGCCTCGGCGCCCTCGCCGAGCCGGCGATCGAGCACCTGCTCAGCCCGCTGCTGCACGCGGTGGGTCTGCCGGACGCGGCCAGTCACCTGATCGCCCTGATCTTCGCGCTCGGCGTGGTGACCTTCCTGCACCTGGTGGTGGGGGAGATGGCGCCGAAGTCGTGGGCGATCACCGACGCCGAACGCTCGGCGACGCTGCTCGCGCTGCCGTTCCGCGCCTTCGCCCGGGTCTCCCGGCCGGTGCTCTCCGCGCTCAACGCCCTGGCCAACGCGATCCTGCGGCTGTTCGGGGTCAACCAGCAGGACCAGCTCGCCCAGGTGCACGGTCCGGACGAGCTGCGGATCCTGCTGGAGCAGTCCCGTGAGCACGGCCTGCTCGGCGCCGAGCAGCACCAGTTGCTGACCAGCATGCTGGAGTTGCAGGGCACGTCGGTGGCCCAGGTGATGGAACCGTTCGCCACCATGGTCACCGTCCGCCGCGACGACCCGGCTCAGCGCATCGAGGAGGTCAGCCGCGACAGCGGCCGGTCCCGCCTGGCGGTGCTGGACGAGGCGGGCGACGTGTGCGGCCTGGTGCACGTGCGGGAGGCGGTACGGGTGGTCACCACCGGTCGCGCCGCCACCGCCGGGGAGTTGATGACGCACGCGTTCACCCTGCCGGCGACGTCGTCGGTGACCGAGGCGGTGGCGGCGATGCGGGCCCGGCAGTCGCAGCTCGCGTTGGTGCGCAACGGCGGCGGCCCGGCCCGGCCGATCGGGTTCGTCGCGCTGGAGGACCTGCTGGAGGAGGTCATCGGCGAGTTCGACGACGAGACCGACACGGTCCCGCGCGGGCGCAGATTGCGATGACGGCGCGGCCCGGCCGTGCTGTGCGGCACGGCCGGGCCGGCCGGCTTGAGGTGACCTCCACCGGGTAGGCACGGCTGGTGCGGGACCGCCGGGGCCTCGCCCCGGAGGGAGGCGCGCGGTGCGGCTGACCGGGGTGTCGCGGGAGTCCGGTTGGACCGGGCTGTCCGTGCAGACCACGCTTCCCAACCCGAGCACCCGTCCGGGCCTGCGCCTGCCGGGGCGGGTGACAGTGGCCGCCGGCCCCGAGGACGTGCTCGTCCGCCACATCCGGCTCGGCCTGGTCACCACCGTCGAGCCGGACGATCCGGCGGCGCCGCGGCGGCTGATGCAGTTCCACCAGGTGCCCATCGCCGGCCGGTTCGTCGTACCGGCGGGTCGCCGGCGGGCGGTCGACTTCGCCATGCCGCTGCCGTGGGAGATCCCGGTGACCATGTTCGGCGGGGTGCCGCTGCTGAGTCTGCGGATGGGCCTGCGGACCGAGGTGTCCGTCGACCCGGATCTGGACCAGGGGGCCATGGTGCCGGTCTTCGTGCATCCGGTGCCCACGCAGCAGCACATCCTGGCGGCGTTGGACACGCTGGGCTTCGCGATCCGTCAGGCGGGGTTGCAGGAGGGCGGGCTGCCGGGTGTGGAGCACACCCTGCCGCTGCACCAGCGGTGGGGCTACTGGGTGGGGCCGCTCTACGCGGGGCCGATCACCGAACTTGAGCTGATCTTCGTGACGAACTCGGCGGGCCTTGAGGTGATCATCTGGCTGGACCGGCGGTTGGCGCTGGCCGGGATCACCCACCAGAGCATCAGCCGGTTCCGGATCTGGCACGCGGGCGCCGGGCAGCGGGACTGGGCCGCAACCGTGGACGGCTGGCTGCGCCAGGCGATCAACCGGCACGCCGCAGCCGCCGCGCACGCCGACTGGTCCGCGCAGATCACCGAATCCGCCCATGTCAGCCGCCACCCGGACGAGCCGATCAAACCCGGCTACGGCCTGGGCGGCAC
>NZ_VDFY01000191.1 GCF_006228125.1 Micromonospora orduensis
GCCACCGAGCCGCCCGCCACGACGTCCACATCGTCACAGCCGCCACCAGCAACAAGCCGAACAGCAACACCAAGAAAACGAAGACCCCGAATAGCCCGAGGCCACGACGCACAGGTTAAAGATCAAGCTAGGCCGTGTTTCAGAAGTGCTCGTGTTGGGCCCTACTCGGAACGATGGGTAGCCTGCCGGGATGGCAATGGTTGTCACCTACCTGGAGATGAACAACGCCAAGGACCTGCGACCTGGGAAGGTGGTGCCGGATCTTCTCCTACGGCGCGTTGACGGTGGCCTGCCGCTCGTGCGTGCCACCAATGCTCAGGTCGGAGCCCCCTACGGGTGGCGGAGTGCCTCTCGGACGAACAAGGAGTGGCAGGAGCTGATGCGGTGTCGTCCGCTGCGCCAGTACCGGTTCCTCACCCTGAAGGACGAGACCGTGGGGGTTGCAAATGTGGAACCCCAGCCTGACGGAGATGTAGAGATCACGGCCTTTGGACTGTTGCCCGAATATGTCGGGATGGGTCTCGGCGGCCATGCGCTGACGCTGACCATCAGGCAAGCATGGGACAGTGAAGCCGTGGAGTCTCCGGCTGTCCGCAGGGTTTGGCTGCACACATGCTCGTTGGACCATCCGAACGCACTACGCAACTATCAGCGACGCGGCTTGACTGCCTATCGCACCGAGGTCGAAGTCGAGTAGTTTGTCGGCTCAGGCCGAATCAAGCTGGCGAGTACGCGCGTGTCGGCACCCGTACGCGATCCGGCGACAGGAGTGGAAATACTTCAGCGATCGTTCCCTCGGTTACGCCCTCGTTGGCGCCGGTCGGCTCGGCGGCATCGCCCGTTCCCGCTGAAGCGTCGCGGGGAGGGCGTCCCAGGCACCTCGGCGATGCCCTGATCCTCGGCCCCGACGCGCTCCAGCCGCCACGGATCAGTCACCGAGGAGCGCGTCACCTCGCCGGGTCCGCACGTAGAAGACCAGACGCCCGGCTCGCTGCCGAGTGACCAGGCCGGCGGCCGTGAGCCGCGAGAGGTGCGCCGAGACTCCGCTCGGGATCAGCCCGGTGCGGCGGGCCAGCGACGTCGTCGTCGGAGTCGTCAGCTCGGCCAGCAGGGCTGCGCGAGCCTGGCCGATCACGGGGGCGAGATCGGCGCCGGGCGTGTCGCTGTGCCACATCGAGCCCACGCCCCGAGCGGGGTATCGCAGCACCGGAGCCCACGGCTCGGACGCCTTGACGAAGACGTTCGGCCACGCGAACAGTGACGGCACGAGCACAAGGCCACGACCACCGAGTGCGTACCCCCGGTCCAGATTGGGCCGGTCCACCGACAGGACATCGTCGGACCAGGAGATCGCGGGATCGAGTTCAGGAAACATCCGGTGCGGGCCGTCGTCCGCCAGCCGCCGCGCCCGAAACATCACGTCGGCCTCCAGGATCCCCCGGATCCGCCCCCAGTGCGGCGCCAGCGTGAGCCCCCAGTAGCTGCGCATCTGGGCCACGATCGCCGGCAGGGCCCGGCGCGGCGCGCGGCGCAGGTCGGACAGCGAGGCCGGCAGCCGGTCGCCGTACACCGTCTCCAGGTCCTGACGCACGAGTGCCGTCGGTGTGTGCCGCACCGCTGCGAACTCGGCCTCGGGCTCGGCGACGGGTGAGTACGGCGCCGGCGCGAGGAAGCCCGGCAGCTTCTGGTCGGGCGCGATCACCAGGTCGCGCAGTTGACGAAGGTCGGGTGCGGCGAGCACCGCGGCCCGGTGCCGGGTCACCCAGGGCAGGTGTACGGCGTGCGCGCCCGGATCGCGCAGGACGCGCAGGCTCGCGACGACCTCCCAGGCGGGGGAGATCGCGAACCTGATGCTCGCGAGATCGGCCAGGGACAACGACAACCGCAGCATCAGATTCGCTCCACGAGGATTCACCGTAGTATGAATCGTTGGCGCGTGCGGGTGGCCGACGTCGATGGTCCGGGCATGTCGATCCCACACGTCCGTGGCCGTAGCCGGGACGCCGCCCGTGCCCTGCCCCGCGACTTCGCTCGCTACCTCGTCGCCGCTGTCGCTGCGAAGGGCGGCTTCAACATCGCCAAGGTGGCGGTGCCGCTCGTCGCCATCACATCGCTCGGCGCTGGTCCGGGCGCGGCGGGTTCGCTCGCCGCTGCCGGCACCGCTCCCTTCCTCCTGCTTGGCCTGCCGGCCGGCGCGTGGCTGGATCGGGTCGCTCGTCGCCCGGTCATGATCGCAATGGATCTGATCCGTTTCGCGCTGATCGGCTCGGTGCCGATCGCCGCCGCGGCCTCCGCGCTGACCATGACCCAACTCTGGGTGGTGGTCCTGCTCAACGGCGTCGCGACGGTCTTCTTCGACGTCGCGATGCAGAGTCACCTGCCAGACCTTGTCGGGGGTGGCGATGGCAGGCGCCTGGTCGCGGCCAACGGACGGCTCGGCGTCGTGGACCAGATGGCGTTGATCGGCGGCCCGGCGCTGGCCGGGTGGCTGATCGGCCTGTCGACAGCGGCGGTGGTTCTGGTCGCGACGGCACTCGGCTACCTGTGGTCGGCGCTGTGGATCCGCCGCATCGAGCGGCCGGAGCCGCCCCGGGTCGTCGTACGACGCTCGCTCGCGGCCGAGGTCCGGGAGGGCCTCTCGTTCGTCCGGCGCAATCACGCCCTACGGGCGATAGCCGTGGCCGGCGCGCTCATGAACTTCGCCACCGCAGGCACGGTCGCGATGCTGCCGCTTCTCCTTGTGGAGGAACTGCACTGGTCGGACAGCCAACTGGGCCTCTTCCTCGCCGCCGGCGGAACCGGTGGTCTGTTCGGGGCACTGTCTGGTGAGCGGTTGTCGAGGCGCCTCGGCCCCGGCCGCTCGGTCCTGGGGATCGGGCTGAGCGTCGCCCCGGCCTCGCTCGTGTTGCCGCTCGTCGGCCAGCCGATACCCGGGCTGGCCGCCGCACTCGCGTGGGCGTTGGTGATCTTCAAGGTCGGCTTCGACGGCGTGGTGTTGATGTCGTTCCGCCAGCACGTCACACCGCCACGGCTTCTGGGACGGGTCAACGGGACCCTGCGCGTGATATTCAGCGGGGCGCTCACGCTGGGCGCGGCGACGGCGGCATCCGTCGGCGCTCACGCCGGTCCGCGCGCCGCCACCTGGGTCGCCTGTGCCGCACTCGCGCTGGTGTGGGTGCCGATCCTGCGCTCACCGATGCGGCGGCAGACCCTCGGCCCGTCCTGAGACGAGGCTCGTCCGATCCGGCCGACATCAGTCGGCCCGACGGTATTGATCGTTTCCGCTGACGTGTCGCGGGGAACTGCTCAGGGCAAGGTGAGGGGGAGAACATGAGCCGGCACGCACTGCCGCGGACCATCCGAGCGCTGGTCCTACCGTTGCTCGGCACCGTCGCGCTGAGCACGGCCTGCACCACGGGCGGGGACGAGTCCGATCCGGTGTCGTCGGCCGCGTCGCCGACGACCGCCTCGGCCGGTACGAGCCCGGCCGACCCGCCGTCCGCGACCGCCAGCGCACCGACGACCATCCCGACGTCGGCCTTCGTCGAGCTGCCCGCCGAGCTGCGGAAGTCGCCCCGACGCACGACGCCCGTCGCCGAGGCCCTACCAAAACTGTGCGGCAACGAGTTCGGCACCGGGGGCCGGCAGGTCACCGCGAGCGCGGCGATGACTGTCACGTACAAGAAGTCAGGCGAACCTGACACCAACGTGCCGCAGGGCATGATCCACCAGACCATCTTCACCTTCGACGGCGACGGCGCCGTGGCCTACCTGCAACGCCTCCGCGACGCGGTGCGGGCGTGCCCCTCGTACGACCAGGGCGGCAACCCGGTGGCGGTCAAGAGCCGGGCGTTGCCCGGTGTCGGTGACGACGCGTTGCTGGTGTCCCGTACGTGGGCGGAGACGAGCCTCAACGGCGAGCGGACCGGCGGCGACGCCTCCAGCCAGATCGCCGTGGCCCGGGTCGACGGGGTCGTGACCGTCTTCGACGACCAGGGTTGGGAAGGCAGCAGCGGCAACCCCGACATCCTGGACCGGACCGTGCGCGACGGCGTGCGGACCATCGACGCCTGGCAGCGCTGACGAATGCGGGGCGGTGCCCAACGGCACCGCCCCGCGCTCCGTCATGAACTACTGCCAGGCACCCTGCTGGGTGGAGACGAGGTTGCCGGGAATGACAGTGCCGTTGGTGCTCCACTCGGTGTACGCCCAGAAGTCGCCCTCGGCCAGCGGCCCGTTCGGCTTCAACGTGAAGTTGACGCTCTGACCGCGTTCCGTCGTCGACGGCAGGGTCAACGTGGCAGGCGAATACGTGGCGTTGCCACCGATGATGGCGTGCCGCAGTTCGAAGTCGACGACCGGGCCGCCGGGCACCTGCGCGAACACGTACGCGGTGTAGCGCCCCGGCTCGGGCAGGAACTTGTACGCCTGCTCCAGGCTGGTCCAGTACCTGTCACTGCTGTAGACCAGGGTGTCGCCCTTGTAGAGGTAGAGGTCGAGGTTCGTGTTCGGGTCCTCGGTGGTGGCCTCGACGATGATGCCTGCGGTGTTCGCCGGCACGGTGAAGTCGACAGTCTTCACACCGGAGGCGCTCGGGTCGAACACGCCACCGTAGACGCCTGCCGGCATCGAGTACGACGTGCGCCGCACCGGCGTGTAGCCGGTGCTGCGACCCGTGAGCGGCCCGGTGAAGCCCGGCTGGATCATGCCGAAGGAGCCGCTGGTCATCCGGCCGAACTCCTCGCCGTCGTCACCGTACGGCCGGGGGCTGATCCCCCACGGGCGGGCGGCGACCGGGATCCGGGCGCTGTGCGCCCTGCCCTTCCAGGTGATCGATCCGGTCACGTACCGGTCCCAGGGGGCGCTGCCCCGGCGCAGCGTGATGGTCACCGTCGCGGACTTCCCCGGCGCCAGCGTCACCGACGCCGGCGTGACTGTGACCTTCATGCCGGGCAGGCCGGACACCGACGAACGGTAGGTTTCGCGCTCCTTGCCCACGTTGGTCAGGGTGCGGCTGAGGGTCACCGGGCGGGTGCCGTCGTACTCGCGCAGCGAGATGGCCGGCAGGTTGAGTTCCTTGCCGTCGGGTGCGGCCCTCTCGCTGAACCCGGTCAGCTCTGCCGCCGTCGGTTCGATGACCAGTCCGGGGTCCTTGGCCCCGGCCAGGTTGATGAAACCGCTCCCCTGGTCCAGAGGGCTGCTGGTGCCGACGGTGTCGGTGGCGGTGGTCCGCAGCGCCGAGGCGACCGCGCCCGGCGACCACTGCGGGTGCGTGGCGCGCAGGATCGCCGCCGCCCCGGCCACGTACGGCGAGGCCATCGAGGTGCCCGAGTACGCGTCGTACTGCCGCCCGAAGTTGCCCGCCGGTGACACCGCGGCGATGATGTCCGACCCCGGCGCGACCAGGTCAGGCTTGAAGACGCCGAAGGTCACCTTGTCCGGTCCGGTGGAGGAGAAGTCCGCGACGCTGGGTACGCCCGGGACGCTGGAGCCGTCACCGCCGCTGCGCAGGGACACCGTCGCGTCGGTGGGGTGGCGCATCAGGTAGTTGAACAAGGTGCCGGCCTGCTTCTCGGTCGGCAGGTACACCACCGGGAAGTTGTAGATCGAGTTGACCCGGTAGTTGCCGACCGGGTCGAACAGCACCATCGCGGCGCCGCCCTTGGCCTTGACCTCGGCGGCGGAGCCGAACGTGTCGGACAGCGCGCAGGCGACCACCTTGCCCTTGATCTTGGCAGGGTCGAGGCTGCCCGGTTCGCAGTACACCGCGCCGAGATCCGGTGATCCGGCCTGCTCGCCGAAGACCATCGCCCGCGAGGCGCCACCGGGCAACGCGTCCAGCGAGCCACCGACCAGCTTCGTGCCGTCACCCAGCTTGACGGTCGCCTCGTCGAGGTTCGTCACAGCCGCGCCGACAGTGGTCACCCAGGGCGCCGCGTTGCTGATGGCGCCGCTCACGATGCCGGTGTTCCCGGCCGACGCCGCCACGAACACCCCGGACAGGGTGGCGTTGAGGAAGGCGATGCCGATGGGGGTGTTGGCCTCCCAGTCGCCGAGCTGCGAGCCGATCGAGAAGTTCAGGACCTGCACGCCGTCGGCGACGGCCGCGTCGATGCCGGCGATGATGTCGGCGTCGTAGCCCATGGCGCCCCAGAGCACCTTGTAGACGGCGATCTGGGCGTCCGGCGCCACCCCGGAGATCGGGTCGAAGCGCCGGCCGTCGATCGTGACGTCCGAGATCGGCAGGCCCGCCGCCGTGGACGCGGTGTGCGTGCCGTGCCCGGCCATGTCGCGGGCAGACAGCACCTCACCCTCGGGTACGGAGCCTCCGCCGGCGAGCCACGTGTCGGCGAAGTACCGCGCACCAACGATCTTGCCGTTGCAGTGCTCGGCCACGAAGGCGACGCCCGTCTGGCAGGTGCCGCGCCAGCCGGCGGGGGCGGCCATCTTCCTGGCGAACGACGCGCTCTCCGGCCAGATACCGGTGTCCAGGATGCCGATCACCATGCCCGCGCCGGTGGCGGGGCCGGGCTTGGCCGGCTTGGCCGTGCGGTCGGCCGGCGACGGGTGGGCCCCGGCCGTGGTGGCGGGGGTCGAGGTGGCCGGGGCAGCCGCGACGGGCGCCTTCGAGCGGGTGCCGAGGGCCTGTGCGGCGGTGACGGCACGGACACGCGCGTCCGCCCGCAACGCGGTCGCCTGCTGGGCGGTCAGCTTCGCCGAGAACCCGTTGAAGGCGGTGGTGTACGCCGCCTTGACCTGGACACCGGCCGCGCTGGCGACCGCGGTCCGCTGGGCGTCGAGGTGGCGGCGGTACGCCTGCGACGGCCCCGACGTCACGTCCAGACGGTTGCCGGGCGCGGGACGGGTCAGCGTCAGCCCCGAGGTCGCGCCGACGTACGTGGTCAGTGGCTCCTCGGCCAGTTGGACGACGTACACACCCGTTCCGCTCGCGTCGACGGCGGCCTTCGGGCTGTCCGCGCGCTCGCTGTCGGGGCGACGATCCGCCCCGTCGGTCAGGGTGACCTTCCGGTCGGACCCGCCCGAGAAGTAGCCCACGCCGCTGTGGGGCGGCCCTTCTCCGGGGGCCGCCGATGCCGATCCCGCTACACCGGTTGTGCCGGTGATCATGGCGACGACCAGCGCCGGTAGCGCCAGTCTTCGCAGCCTGTTCCCGCTCGTGCGTGTAGCCACGAGGCTCCTTCCACCTGCTCCTATGTGGAGCTGCCCTCATCGATCGCGATCCGCCAGTGGGAGCGCTCCCCCACCTAAGCCGTCGACGGTTAATCGTCGATTTGCGCGGTGTTACGGATCGCCGGTGCGCATGAGATCACGACGTGTCAGCGCGCCTGGATCACTTTTCCGGCGCGGCGGGAGCAGGAGGCACGCCTCGGCGAGGGCCCGTCAGGCCTGGAAGTCGACGAGCAGCTGATCACCCTTCTCGGTCACCCGGAAGTTCACCGGCCGGGCGAGTCCGAACTGGACGAAGCACATGCCCTCGGCGTGCCAGACCGTGGTGTTGAGGACCAGTGGGTCCCGCTGCGGCACAGGCCTCTGCCCAAGGATGGTGTCGCTGCGCCCGACCTCCAGGTGCACGGTGTACGGCGCGTCGACGATCGAGCGCCGCAGCTGCGGGTCAGGGTCGGCCAGCACGGTGTAGAAGCGCAGCGACGCCAGCGCGGCCGGGGTGGCCGTGAGTGGGCCGGGCAGGGCGAAGTCAAGGACCGACCGGACGTAGCCGGCGCCGCGGTTGTCCGCCAGACGGATGCCCTGCAGGCGCGGCATCGGCTGGGCTGCCTGCCGCTGCGTGTCCGCGGTCGGGTGCCGGATCTCGGCGCGCCGGACGAAGACCCCGGCCCGACCGAAGGCGCCCGGCGTCGACGCGGATTCCGGTGCGGCAGCCGCGGAGGCCGGCCCGGCGGGCTGCGAAGGCGTCGGCTCCCGCAGCGGGATCTTCCATCCGATACCGGTCACGGCAGACGTCATGACGAAGCTGCGACGACGCATTGTGCGTTCCCCCGTGCGAATCGTGCCCGTGCCCCGGGCAGTCGATGGCATCCCCGGAGCGGGCGCTCCAGGGTTCTTTCAGTACGTGGGTCCCGACGCCGGCCCGGCCGGCCGGCGCCGGGGACCTACGCGGGAAGCGGTTGCCAGGGATCGAACGTGCGCCCGCCGACGCTGTCCTGGCGGCTGACGTTGACCAGACCGTCCGCACCGATACGGAAGACGTTGATCAGGCCGGCGGCGTCCATCGCGGCGGCGAAGTCGATGGTCGGACCATCCAGCGGGGTCCAGGCGTCGTCGTACGGGCCGCCCGGCGTCGACTCCATGTTCACGCTCACCGCCGTGTCCGAGCCCAGCGCGAAGAGGGTGACCGGCGCGTTCCGGTCGGACCGGTTGCTGACGATCGCGACCTCACCCGTTCCCGTCTGGCCGGTCACGATCGTCGGCGTCACGTCGAACGTGCCGCCGGACGACGACTGGCGGAAGATCGCCACCTCCGCGCTGCTCTCCTGTCGGTAGGCCAGCCGCAGGAGGTTGTCCGCTCCGATCGCCACCTGCGGCGGGCTCGCGGGAGCGGGAGTCGGGAGCGTGTTGAGAGCGAAAGCTCCGTTGGGCTGGGTCTGTGCCCAGTGCAGGACGCCGGTCCTGGTGGCGGCGAACACCTCGATCCGGCCGTTCGGGTTGAGAATCGCGGCGATGGCGTCCTGCGCGTCCGACCCCCGCAGATCGGTCCAGCCGCCCCAGCTGCCGTTGGCGGTGGTCTGGGCCTTGGCGCTGAGTCCTCCGCCGCCGTTCTTCACGAAGATCTGCATCCGGCCGTCCGCGTTGCGACTCGCCGTCGGGACGCCGATCTGGTCGGCGTTGCTCAGTCCCGCGTTGGGGCTGCCGAAATCCACCCATGACGCGAGCCAGCCGCCGTTCGGCTGGGTCTGGAAGGTGGTGACGATGTGGTGGTCCGAGAGGCGGCGGGCGAAGATCTCGAGACGACCGTCGGCGTTGTTGCCGACGGCGATGGTCGGTGCGAGCGGACCGCCGGCCCCGCCCATGGCGAGTGGCGCCGACCAGGCGCCGCCCACGGTCTGCCACTGGGTGTGGACGACCCCGTTGCGGACGACGAAGGTCTGGAGCCGTCCGTCCGCGTTGTGCCCGACCCAGGTGGTCCCCCGAGCCCACCGGCGGTACGCCCGGGCCGGCCAGTTGTTCGGCGCGTACTTCACGTCGTAGCTCGCGTACAGGCTGAGCGTGGCGGTCTTGTCGGCGACCGCGGCCGCCGACAGGTTGGCCACGGACTGGCTGATCTCGTAATCGCGGTAGCTGACCTGGATCGCCTTGCTCGACGACGACGTGGCCGCATCGGTGATGAAGCGCACCGTCGCGCGGTGGTCCGGGTGTTCCTGCGGGCCGTACCGAACATCGGGGTCGAGGTCCTGGAACCGCAGCACCGTCGGCTGGTACGTCGCGAGCAGGCCGCTGAGCACGGCTACCACGTCGGCCCGCTTGTAGGAGAACGACGTGGTCACCACCCCGGCCTCCGGAATGACCGACGTGTCGGTCGTCCCGCTGTAGATGTTGGCCAACTGGCCGTCGTGCAGGTTGAGAAACACCAGCACCACGTCCGGGCGCGCGGTCAACCGGTAACGCTCCACCTGCCTACCCGCGATCGTGAGCAGGTCGCCCAACCAGTCGGCCTGACTCGGAGCGATAGTCGTCACTCCGGCCATTCGGGCGTAGGCGTCCTGGACCCCCCGCTGCCGGTTGCGGGTCCGCTGCGCGTCGGTGGTGCCGGTGCCGGTGAGGTTGCCGGCGCTCAGGTACACGGTGACGCTGGGAACACCGGCCGCGATGCTCGCGCTCACGTCGGGATTCATGAACAGCAGGTCGTCGTCCTCGTGCGCGACAACCTGCATGATCAGACTTGGCATGGCGATCTGTCTGCGCCTTTCCGGGCTAGCGCACGGCGAATCAGGGCACCGCCACAGGTGGAGGTGCCCGATCCGGGTCTGGAGGGGCGGCCAGCATTGCATGATCGTTCTGAACCGCGCTACCCCGCTTTCCGGTGTCTGGCGTGCCCGGCGCGGCCGTCGGCGCCACCGGTTCCCGGACCCTGCCGGCGCAGGTCGTCGGGCGAATGGAGGGGGCACGGCGCCCCGGCGGGACTGATCGCCGGGCACGACGTGGTCCCACCTCGGGGTTCTTGATCAGATACATCGACGCGGGTGTCTCGATGGGAGGCGGCCCGACCCGGTGCCGTGGCGCGGTCGGGAGAGACGACGAGGCGACCGACCGGTTCATGCTCGAGCCACCTCGACATCCACGTGTGACCGGACGGTCGCCAGACCTGAGACGAAAAGTTCTCAAGCTCGGGCGATGGTCGTAGGCGACTCCGCAGACCAGATCCCACGTACGCCCTGGACCGTTCGGCGGGAACCGGCCGGGCAGACCCGGAGCACCGGGCCCGGTGGCGGTACCGGGGTCAACCGCGGAGCCGCCAGAGCACCGTGCACGCCCCCGCGAGCAGCAACCCCAGCAGCGGGGCGGAATCCACCCCGGCGAGCGCACAGGTCACCGCGAGCAGCGCCGGAGGCACCCAGCACCAGGCGGGCACGGTCCGCGAGGCGCGGCCACGCCGCCGGGCCACGGCCTCGGTCGCCATCGGCACCACCAGCACCGGCAGCGCGGCGGCCAGCAGCGTCAGCCAGGGCAGCACGAGCCGGTCGAATCGCGCCACCGCCAGGACTCCGCCCAGCACCGCGACGAGCAGCATCGCCGTACGCGCCGGAAACCGGGGAGCCAGGCCGCGCAGGGCCAGCGCCCCGGAGTACGTCGTGGTCAGCGCCGCGGCGAAGACCGCCACCGCCACGAACAGATTCGCGTACGCGGCCAGCCCCGACCCGGCGGCCAGGAGCGCGACCACGTCCGCCGAGCCGGTACGCAGCCACAGACCGGCGCCGGCGAGCACCCCGAGTAGCGCCGGCCCGATCAGCAGTCCCACGCACCAGGCCAGGTCCCGCCGGCGGGCCAGGCCGACACTGAAGTCCGGTGCGCGCAGCGCGAACACCGAGGCGTACCCGATCAGCGCGGATGCGTCGGCGAGCCCGCCGGCGGTCAGCCGGACCGGCGCGCCGGGTGGTGGCAGTACGGTCAGGCACCAGCCGACCAGGACCGCCGCGCTGAGCGTGGTGAACACCGCGATCCGGTTGCCGAACCGGGCCGGCGCCCAGGAGACGGCGAGGACCGCCACCTCCAGCAGCGCCGGCCCGGTCCAGGCCGGAAGGTGCGTCAACGCGGCCAGGGACGCGCCGCCGAGACCGACGTTGAACCCGTTCCAGCCGACCATCGTCACGGCCAGCACCCCCGCCAGCAGCACCCGCGAGGCGTCACCCAGGTACGCGGGCAGCACCGCGGTCAACGTCCCGCCGTCGCCGAGCGGGCGGCGCAGGCCGATCCGGCCCTGCCCCCAGAGCAGCGCCGCCATCAGCACCCCGCCGACCAGCAGCCCGGTCACCGGCACCGCGCCGCCGTGCCGGGCGGCCATGGCCGCACCGAGCACCAGGGTGGCCGGTGCGGTACCGATGCCCAGCCAGGCGCCGACCGCCGACGGCCAGCGCCGTCCGGGTGCCTCGTTCAGCGAGGGCGTCCGCGCGCCGCCCGGCCCGCCGTCGGACGGTCGCTCAGACAACGTGGCGCAGGTAGCCGGCGATCGCCGCGTCCAGCACCTCCGCACCCGGACGCGCCCACACCTCGGCGGAGAACACCTCCACCTCGATCGGCCCGGCGTAACCGGCCGCGTCCACCGCCTCGCGCAGCCGGCGCAGCTCGATGCACCCCTCGCCGGGCAGCGCCCGACCGAGCAGCACACCCTCCGGCAGCGGGGTCACCCAGTCGCAGACCTGGAACGCGGCGATGCGCGCGCCTGCCCGTGCGATCTGCGGGTACACCGTGTCGTCCCACCAGACGTGGTACGCGTCGACGACCACGCCGACCACCGCCGGGTCGAACCGCTCGGCGATGTCCAACGCCTGGCCGAGGGTCGCGATGACGCAGCGGTCGGCGGCGAACATGGGGTGCAGCGGCTCGATGGCCAGTCGTACGCCGGCCGCCGCCGCATGCGGGGCCAGCTCGCCGATCGCGTCGGCGACCCGACGTCGGGCGCCGTCGACGTCCCGGCTTCCGGCTGGCAGCCCGCCGGAGACCAGCACCAGCTCCGGGGCGCCCAGCGTGGCCGCCTCCTCGACGGCCCGCAGGTTCTCCGAAAGCCAGTCGTCGCTGGAGAAGAAGCCGCCCCGGCACAGCGAGGTGACGGTGAGGCCGACGTCGCGGACCAGCTTCGCCGAGCGCGCCAGCCCGTACTCGGCCACCGGCTCCCGCCACAAGCCGATGCCCGGCACGTCGGCCGCCACGCAGCCGGCCACCACCTCGGGCAGCGGCCAACGCTGGGCGGTGGCCTGGTTGAACGAGAACCGCTCCAGACTCACCGAGCCACCTTCCGTTCGCGACTGCGGGGCTCGCAAAACCGGCTCACTCCTCGCGCTCACCGAGCTACCCCCGCGATCGTGAACAGCGCCCGGGCGCGGGCGGCGGCCAGCTCGGCGTCGGGCAGCAACCCGGCCGCGTCGGCCAGGGTGAGCAGCGTGGCCAGGTGCGCCGGAGACCGGCCAGACTGCGCGCCGCCGACCATTGTGAAGTGGTCCTGGTGCCCGGCCAGCCAGGCCAGGAACACGATCCCCGTCTTGTAGTGCCAGGTCGGCGCCGCGAACAGGTGCCGGGCCAGCGGCACGGTGGGTGCGAAGATCTCGTCGTACGCCGGCAGGTCCCCCCGGTCCAGGGCGGCCAGCGCGGCGGCGGCGGCCGGCGCGATGGCCGCGAACACCCCGAGCAGCGCGTCGGAGTGGCCCACCTCGTCCCCCCGGATCAGCTCCGGGTAGTGAAAGTCGTCACCGGTGTAGAGCCGGACCCCGGCCGGCAGGCGACGGCGCAACGCGATCTCCCGGTCGGCGTCCAGCAGCGACACCTTGATGCCGTCGACCCTGGACTGGTGCGCCTTGATCAGCTCGACCACCGTGTCAGCGGCCAGGTCCAGATCGGCCGCACCCCAGTAGCCGGTCAGCGCCGGGTCGAACATCGGGCCCAGCCAGTGCAGCACCACCGGTTCGCCGGAGGCGCTGAGCAGCTCGTCGTACACCCGCAGGTAGTCCTCCGGGCCGCGCGCCGCGGCGGCCAGGTGCCGGCTGCACATCAGCACCGGCCGGGCGCCGGCCGCGCGGACGTCGTCGAGCTGTTCGGCGTACGCGGCGGTCACCGCGGCCAGGGTGGCCGGGCCGGGCGGCAGCTGGTCGGTGCCGACGCCGGCGACGATCCGGCCGCCCACCGCACGGGCCTCGGCGGCGCTGCGCCGGACCAACTCCCGGGTCGCCGGGTAGTCCAGCCCCATCCCCCGCTGGGCGGTGTCCATCGCCTCGGCGACCCCCAGCCCGTACGACCACAGGTGCCGCCGGAACGCGAGCGTGGTGTCCCAGTCCACCGCCGCCGGGGCGCCCGGCACGTTCTCCGCGCCCGGGTCGGCGACCACGTGCGCGGCGGCGTACGCGATACGGCTGGTGGCCGGCGCGGCCGGACGGGCGAACCCACTGCCGCCGGCCAGCCGATGACGCCGCCCCCCGGGCAGTACGACCTCGGCGGCGCTCACGCCCGTAGCTCCGGCACCTCGACGCGGACGCCGTCGCGGGCCGCGCGCAACCCCAGTTCGGCGAGCTGCACGCCGCGCGCGCCGGCCAGGAAGTCCCACCGGAACGGCTCGCCGGCCACGACGTGCCGCAGGAACGCCTCCCACTGCACCTTGAAGCCGTTGTCGAACTCCTCGTTGTCGGGCACCTCGGCCCACTGGGCGCGGAAGTCCTCGGTGACCGGCAGGTCCGGATTCCACACCGGTTTCGGGGTGACCGCGCGGTGCTGCACCCGACAGTTGCGCAGGCCGGCGACGGCGCTGCCCTCGGTTCCGTCGACCTGGAACTCCACCAGCTCGTCGCGGTACACTCGCACCGTCCAGGACGAGTTGATCTGCGCGATCACCCCGCCGTCGAGTTCGAAGACGGCGTACGCGGCATCGTCGGCGGTGGCCGCGTACGTGCTTCCGGCCTCGTCCACCCGCTCGGGCACGTGCGTGGCGATCACGCAGGACACGGCGTTGACCCGGCCGAACAGCTCCTCCAGCACGTAGTGCCAGTGCGGGAACATGTCCACCACGATGCCGCCGCCGTCCTGGGCCCGGTAGTTCCACGATGGACGCTGCGCCGGCTGCCAGTCGCCCTCGAAGACCCAGTAGCCGAACTCGCCGCGCACCGACAGGATCTGGCCGAAGAAGCCCCCGTCGACGAGCCGCTTGAGCTTGCGCAGCCCCGGCAGGAAGAGCTTGTCCTGCACGACGCCGGTGCGTACGCCGGCCGCGTCGGCGGCCCGGGCCAGGTCGAGCGCGGCGGCGGTGTCCTCCGCGAGGGGCTTCTCCGTGTAGATGTGCTTGCCGGCCTCGATGGCCTGCCGGATGGCCTTCTCCCGCTGCTGGGTGACCTGGGCGTCGAAGTAGATCTCGACGTCGTCCCGGGCCAGCGCCGACGTCAGGTCGGTGGTCCAGTCGGTCAGGCCGTGCCGCTCGGCCAGCTCGCGGAGCTTCGTCTCGTTGCGCCCGACCAGGACCGGTTCCGGCCAGATGGTCGTGCCGTCGGTCAGCGTCACGCCGCCGGACTCGCGGATAGCCAGCAGCGAGCGTACGAGGTGCTGCCGGTAACCCATCCTTCCGGTCACGCCGTTGACGATGATGCCGATCGACCTGCGGGTCATGGTGTTCCTTCCGTCGTGCTGGTCGTGCCGATCCCGCGTCCTCAGTGGTTGGCGGCCGCGCTGCCGAGCAACCCGCGCAGGTCGGTGGCGAGTCGGTCGAAGCGGGGATCCGACATCACCTGCGCGTAGTCGCGGTGCGTCGGCAGCTCGACCGCAAAGGTGCGGACGATCCGGCCGGGCCGGGCGCTCATCACGACGACCCGGGTGCCGAGGAAGACCGCCTCGGCGATGGAGTGGGTCACCAGCACCACAGTGGTGCCGGTCTCCCGCCAGATCCGGTGCAGCTCGGCGTTCATCTGCTCCCGGGTCAGCGCGTCCAGGGCGCCGAACGGCTCGTCCATGAGCAGCACCGGCGGGGCGTGCAGCAGGGCGCGGCAGAGGGCCACGCGCTGCTGCATGCCACCTGACAACTCGTGCGGCAACGCCCTCTCGAAGCCGGCCAGGCCGGTCATCTCGATCAGCTCGTCCGCCCGGCGCGCCGCCTGCGTCCGGTCCATGCCGCGCATCTCGGCCTGCAGCAGGATGTTGGCCCGCGCGCCGCGCCACTCCAACAGCGCGGCCTTCTGAAAGACGAAGCCGATGTCCTTCTGCGGGCCGCGTACCGGGCGCTCCAGCAGCGACACCTCGCCGCTGGTCGGCTTGACCAACCCGGCGACGATCTTCAGCAGGGTGGACTTCCCGCAGCCGGACGGACCGACGATGGTGACGAACTCCCCCGGCTCGATGTCCAGCGAGACGTCGTCCAGGGCGGTGGTCTGGGACCGTCGGGAGCTGAACCGGACGGTCACCCCGGCCATCCCGATGGCGGTGCCGGCGCGCGCCGGCGCGGTGGTCACCGGGTCACCCCTGGGCCGCGAAGGAGGCGTCCCAGTACGCGTCGGGCGCCCCCGGGTTCTTCAGCTCCGCGTAGCGGGTCATCAGGTCGATGGTCTCGCTCCACTGGGCCTCGGTGTTCACCCCGGGCGGGCCGTCGGCACCGATCAGCGGCAGGTTGAGGGTGAGCTGCTTGGTCAGCACCTCGGGGGCGGGCTCGTTCTCGGCCAGTGCCGTCATCGCGCTCACCGCGCCGGCCGGGTCCCGGGCGGCGTCGGCCCACGACTTCTGCGTGGCCCGGACGAACTTGCGGGCCAGCTCCGGGTCCTTCTGGAGGGTCTGGGTGTTGGCGATGAGGCCGGTGCCGAGCAGGTTCATCCCGTAGTCGGCGAAGAGCAGCACGTCGACCTTCTTGCCGGTCTTGCTCTCGATGGTCGGCGCCTGGTCGTGGAAGAAGCCCATGATCGCGTCGACCTTGCCCTCGGCCAGGGCGGCGATCTTGCCGGCCGCGTCCACGTTGACGACCTTGACGTCGTCCTTCTTGAGGCCGTTCTTCTCCAGCCACGCCGGGAAGGTCGCGTAGAGGGCGTCGCCGGGGGTGCCGCCGACGGTCTTGCCCTTGAGGTCGGCCGGGGTCTTGATGTTCTCCTCGGTGAAGAACTCCACCGAGGACGGGCCCTTCTCCAGGTACGCGCCGAGGCTGCGCACCGGCATGCCGCTGGCCACCGACTTGAGCAGCACCGGGCTGTCCGCCCAGCCGAAGTCGGTCTGCTTCTGGGCGACCTGCTTGACCGTGTTGCCCGAGCCGTTGCCGGGCAGGATCTTCAGGTCGATGCCCTCGGCGGAGTAGTAGCCCTTCTGCAGGCCGTAGTAGAAGGGCGCGTGCTCGCCGTACGGCACCCAGTTGAGGGTGAGGGTGACCTGCCTGCTGCCGTCGGCGTTGGTGTCGCCGGCGGAGTCGCCCCCGCCGCAGCCGGTGGCGGCGAGGAGCAGTGCGGCGGTGGCCAGGATGGTGGTGGCGGTGCGTTTCATCGGTGCCTCCGTGATGGGGTCGGTCAGGAGGTGGTCAGCGGTACGCCGGCGCGACGGCTGGCGTGCCACGGGATGAGCAGGGCCTCGGCGACCTCGACGAGGACGAACAGGACGATGCCGATGGCGGACATCAGGATCAGGTCGGCGAACAGCAGCGCGGCGTCGAGGTTGCCGTTGGCCAGCAGCAGGACGTAACCGAGCCCTTCGCTGGCGCCGACGAACTCACCGACGACCGCGCCCACCACCGCGAGGGTGACGGCCACCTTGAGGCCGGCCATCAGGTGTGGCAGCGCGTTCGGGAAACGGATCTTGCGGAACGTCCGCCAGGGGCCGGCCCCCATCGTGGCGGCGAGGTCGAGCAGCTCCGGGTCGGTGGAGCGCAGGCCGGCCACGCCGGAGATGACCACCGGGAAGAACGCGATGAGCACCGCCAGGATGACCTTCGGGGTGAGGCCGAGGCCGAACCACACCACGAGCAGCGGGGCGATGGCGATCTTCGGGATGACCTGTGCGAACAGGACGATCGGGTAGAGCGCCTTGTCCAGGGTGCGGGAGTAGGCGATGCCCACCGCGGCGGCCAGTCCCAGCGCGGCGGCGAGGACGAAGCCGAGCACCGTCTCGTAGAGGGTGACCAGGGTGTGGCGGGCCAGCTCGGACCACTGCCCGGTCATGGTGGTCCACACCTGGCCGGGGGTGGGCACCAGGTAGTTCGGCACGTACTCCCGGGCGGCGACGAACCACCACGCGGCGAACAGGACGACAAGCACCAGCGCCGGGCGCCAGAGCGAGTCGGCGACGGCGGCCGCGCGGCGGCCCAGCGTGGGTCGCGGTGGGCGGCCTCCGGCGCGGGGCGGAGGACCGGCCACGGTGGACGTCCGAGCGTCGTCGGTGGCCGCCGTGGCGGCGGCCACCGGGCCTGCCGTGTGCAGAGCGTTCTCGGTCACACGGAACCTCCTCGGAGTTCGGCACACCCGTGGGCCGGGCCGATCGGCGGATCAGGCAAACGCTTTCCTGGAGCGTAGGCGGCACCCGAGAAGCAGGCAAGGCCTTTCCTCGATGTGTTCGTGCCGCCGGCTCAACCGTCCCCGCGGGACGATCAGCCGGTCGCCGGGTACGTGTCCAGCAGACCGCACATGCCCAGCCGGCCCCGCTCGACCGGCTCGCCCACCGCGTACACCCGGGCGTCGCCCAGATGACCGGCGTCGCCCCGCTCCAGGGCGTCGAGCTGCTCGCCGGTGCCGGCGGCGGCACGGCCGGCGCCGGCCGCCCACCGCCGCCGCCAGCCGCCCAGCAGCGGTCGGCGCAGCGCCAGCGCGGCGTCGTGGAAGGCGGCCAGCGCCGTCGGGCCACCGGCCCGCAGCGCCTGGAAGCCGGTCACGGCCAGATCCCGCCGGCGGTACGCGGCCCGCACGTCGGCGCCCGGCGCTCCCCCGTCGGGCAGCGCCACCGCGGCGGCGTACGCGCCGGGGTCGGCCAGCACCTCGGGCGGGAAGGTGAGCACGGCGTCGCCGGCCTCGGGCAGGCCGCTGTTCTGCATGAGCACCACGATGGTCAGCCCGCCGCCGTTGACCAGGCGATGCACGGTGCCCGGCCGGAACCAGACCACCGCGCCCGGTCGCAACGGCGTCTCCCGGTAGCCGTCGGCGGTGAGCGTCTGCACCGCGCCCTCGCCGTCGGTCACCACGTACCCCTCGGTGCAGCACAGGTGCACGTGCGGGGTGCCGCCGACCACGCCGTCCGGCGCGACCGTGTCGTAGACCCGCAGTCGGGACACCCCGATGCCGCCGGGCAGCGCGGCGAAGGGATCGGACTGACGCACCGCGAAGGGATCGGACACGGCCGGGCCTCCCTGCGGGAAAGGGCTTTCACTGCGGTACCGTGACGCTAGCCGGCACGGCGAAAAGCCGTCAACAGATCGAGGGGGCGGCCATGGCGACCCTGTCCGACGTGGCACGACGAGCGGGTGTCTCACCCGCCACCGCCTCCCGCGTGATCAACGGCAGCAGCAAGCCGGTCACCGACGAGCTGCGCGAGCGGGTGCTGGCCGCCGTCGCCGAGTTGCAGTACGTGCCGAACGCGCACGCCCAACTGCTGGCCCGCTCGCACCGCAGCGCGGTCGGCGTGATCGTGCACGACGTCTCCGACCCGTACTTCGCCGAGATCACCCGTGGCCTGCAACGCGTCGCCACCGACCAGGGCCGGCTGCTGATGATCTGCAACAGCTACCGCGACCCCGACCGCGAACTGGAGTACGTGGAGCTGCTGCGCGGCCACCAGGTGGCGGCGCTGATCCTCGCCGGCTCCGGCTACCACGACGAGGCGTTCACCCGGCAGCTCAACGAGAAGCTCGCCGCGTACGAGGCGACCGGTGGGCGGGTCGCGGTGATCGGCCGGCACGAGCACTCCGGCGACGCGGTGATGCCCGACAACCGGACCGGCGGGTACCTGGCCGGCCGGGAGCTGTGCGAGCTGGGGCACCGGGCGATCGGCGTGGTCGCCGGCCCGCGCATCCTCACCACCACCACCGACCGGCTGGCCGGGCTCCGCCAGGCCCTCGGCGAACAGGGCCGGGACCTGCCCGAGCGGCGGATCCGGTACGCCGAGTTCGACCGCGACGGCGGCGCGGAGGCCACCGCCCGCCTCCTGGACGCCGACCCGGAGCTGACCGCGATCGTGGCGCTCAACGACTCGATGGCCATCGGCGCGCTGGCCACCCTGCGGGCGCGGTCGCTGCCCGTGCCGCAGCGGGTCTCCGTGATCGGCTTCGACGACATGCCGATCGCCCGGGACGTCACCCCGCCGTTGACCACCGTGCGGCTGCCGCTTGTCGACATGGGGGTACGGGCGATGTCGCTGGTGCTCGGCGCGGAGACGCTGTCCCCCCGGGTCGAGCTGCTGCCCGCCGAGCTGATCCGCCGGGACACCACCGGTCCCGCCGCGCGCTCCCCCCGGCCGGCGCCCCGGGCGCGGCGGGCCGACACCGCGTCGTGACAGTGGTCAGCCCGACGCAGCGTCCCTTCACGACGGACGACGTGGCGTACCTGGTCCGCGCGTCGTTCGGCCCACGGTCCCGGGTCCTCGAGGCGGGCCCGCTGACCGGCGGCGGGTACGCCACGGTGTGGTGGGCGTCGCTCGACGACGACCGACGGGTGGTGCTGAAGGTGGCCCCGCCGGCCGGAACGCCGCTGCTGCGCTACGAACGGGGGCTCTGCGCGGCCGAGGCCCGATATTTCCGGCTGGTCGCCGAGCGGGCGCCGCAGGTGCCCGTGCCCGCGGTGCTGCACCACGGCACCGACCCGGCGTACGGCGAATGGCTGGTCACCGCGATGCTGCCCGGCCGGTCCCTGTACGAGGTGTCCGGACGCGGCGTCGACGACGGCCCGGCGCGGTACGACCTCGGGGTGGCCCTCGCCGCGCTGCACCGCGTCACCGGCGACCGGTTCGGCTATGACGGTGGGCGGGCGAGCGGGGCGACGTGGCGGGCGGCGTTCACCGCGATGCTCGACGCGCTGCTCGCCGACGCGGCCGACTGGAACGTCCCGTTGCCGGTCACCCGGGACGACCTGCACGCCCTGGTGCGGCGGCACGCCGACGTGCTGGACGAGGTACGCCGGCCGGCCCTGCTGCACTTCGACTGCTGGGACGGCAACGTGCTGGCCGCGCCCGACGCACACGGCCGGTTGCGGCTCTGCGGCCTGGTCGACGGCGAACGGTACCTCTACGGGGACCCGTTGCTGGACCTGGTCTCGCCACGGCTGTTCCGACGCGTCGAGGACGAGCCGGACCATCCCCTGCTGGACGGTTACCGGGCCGCCAGCGCCGAACCGCTGGTCCTGGACGACTCGGCGCGTCGCCGTCTCGCGCTGTACCGGCTGCACCTGTACCTGCTGATGACCGTGGAGATGCCGAGCCGTGGCATGACTCCGGGCAGCCATCCCGGGCGCCATGATCGGCTGGCGGTCCTGCTGGGCGAGGAGATCGGCGCGCTCGGCCCGGTCTGAGGGTCGACGCGGGCGGCGCCCGGCGCGGGGCCGGACGCCGCCCCGACCCTGCTCAGGGCAGGTCGATCGGGCGCAGCACCCGGTCCACGGCGTGCGCGATCTGCCGGTTGCCCTTGTTGACGTCGAAGGTGACGACGCGGGCGTTGCGGTCGGTGGTGTCGGCGTCGATCAGCCGCACCTGCCGGAAGATGTACAGGTAGGTCCGCACGTCGACCTCGATGGTCGAGCCGAGCGCCGTGGTGAGGTCCGTGCCGTCGGCGCGCACGGCCGTCTTGCGGTCGATCGTGGCGCCCGGCACCACGTGGTAGAGCAGGACGTTCTCCACGGTGTCGATGCCCAGACCGGCGACCGCGGCGAACGCGGCGCTCTCACTCGGCAGCTTCCTGGAATCCGTGATCTCGCGTACCAACTGCTGGAAGGCCGCGTCGGTGGGGATGAACGCGGTCACCGCGACGGTGCCGTCGGTCAGAACCTTGACCGGCGAGTTCGGCTTGGCCTCCAGCACGGCCAGCACGGCCGCGGTCAGCACGTCGAAGTCACGCGAGTTGCGGTCGAAGCCGCTGGTGTCCTTCGTGAGCACCTGGGCGAGGGACGTCGTGCCGAGCGGCTTGGCCTTGCCGTTCGCCGAAGCGGCCGGCACGGCGACGGCCGTGGTGGCCAGCGCGGTGGCCATGGCGCCCACCGCCATCCTGGCGGCGAGTCGTGCGATCTTCATCAGCGGGCCTTTCGTCGAAGCGCGGATCCGTGACGTCTCGTCACGATCCATGCTTCGCACCGGGTACGCCCCGCGGATGCACCTGCCGTTAACGGATTGCCCGACCCCCGCCGGGGGCCTAACCTCCCCCGGTGCTGATTCGCGAGTTCGTCGACCAGGACTGGGCGCAGGTGTGGCCGATCTTCGCGGAGGTGATCCGGGCACAGGAGACGTTCACCTACGACCCCGCGATGACCGCCGAGCAGTCGTACGACATGTGGGTGGAGCCCCCGCCGGGTCGGACAGTCGTCGCGGTCGACGGCGGGCGGGTCCTCGGCACCGCGAAGATGGGCACCAACCGCCCCGGGCCCGGCGCGCACGTGTCCACCGCGAGTTTCATGGTGGCCGCCGACGCGCGCGGGCGGGGCGTGGGCACCGCGCTGTGCCGCGACGCGCTGGCCTGGGCCCGCGCCCGGGGGTACGCCGGCATGCAGTTCAACGCCGTGGCGCAGAGCAACCGGTCGGCGGTCGACATCTACCGGCGAGAGGGCTTCGAGGTGGTCGGCACGGTGCCTGGCGCGTTCCGCCACCCCACCCTCGGCCGGGTCGGCCTGCACGTCATGTACCTGGAGTTCTGACCGCCCCGACCCTCAACGGTCGGGGCGGTGGTGGTGCTCGGCTCCACAGTGTCTCAACCAGTCGAGCCGCCGGCCGGCGCAGGACGGAGCACCCGCTGGCCGCTGGCCGGCTCCGCGCCGGCGCGGCGGATCGGGGTGGACAACCCACCGATGGCGACCAGCAGGCACCCCGCGCCCGCCGCCAGCATCACGGCCTGGACGCCGTACCTGCCGGCGGACCAGGTCAGCACCGCCGCGCCGGCCGGCCCCAGCGAGTAGTGCGTGCTCCAGAACGCCGAGGTGACCCGACCGAGCAGGTGATCAGGGGTGATCTCCTGGCGCAGCGACATCGAGCAGATCCCGCCGATACTGAGGCAGCACAGGTACACCGCGGTCAGCGCGGTGACCGCCGGCACGCTCGTCGCGACGCCCACGCCGGCCACCGCGCACCCGCAGATCGTGTGCGCGCTGATCCAGGTGACGCCGAAGCCGCGCCGGCGACGCAGTGGCGCCACCAGCAGCGCGCCGGCCACCGTTCCCAGGGCCGCCACCCCGAGCACCGTGCCGACGGTGCCCTCGGAGCCGCCGAGGTCGTGCGTGACGTGATAGATCAACACGTCGGTGAAGCCGTAGGTGAGGAAGATGAACACCGACAGCAGCACGGTCAGCGCACGGAGCACGGGCTGTCGCCACAGGAACCGCGCCCCCGCCAGGAACTCGGCCAGCGGGCGCTGTCGCAATCCGGTCGCGTCGTCGCCGACCTCGACGGGTCGCAGTCGGATCAGCCACAGACCGGCCGCGGAGAGCGCGAAGCTTCCCGCGTTGACGGCGATGGCGGTCGCCGGGCCGAAGCGGGCCGACACCACACCGGCGAGCAGTGGCCCCAGGACGGCCATCGCCGCGTACGTCGCCTGCAACCGGCCGTTGGCCTCGGTGATCCGGTCGGCGTCGACGAGGTTGCGGACCGCCGTCACCGCGGCGACCTGGAACACCATGCCGGCCGCCTCGCAGATCGGCAGCACGACGAAGAGCAGCCACACCTGCGGGCCGGCGAGCCACGCCAGCGGCACCAGGGCGTACAGCACCAGCCGGGCCAGGTCCGCCGCGATCATCAGGGTGCGGCGGTCGTACCGGTCGACAAGCACCCCGCCGAAGATGCCGGCCACGACGGACGCGGCGCCCGCGACGGCGGTGAGCAGACCCATCCGCGCCACCGACCCGGTCGCCTGGAGCACCAGCAGCGGCACCGCCAGGTAGGCGAACGCGTCACCGGCCGCGGAGAGCGACTGCGAGACCCAGTACGTGCCGAAGGTGCGGTCCCGCCACAGCGACGATCGGCCGGTGCCGGCAGGTCGGCTCATGGCGCCGAGGTTAGTACGCCGTCCCCCACGGCACGGCCCCTGACGGGCTGAGCCGGCCGCGGGAGGGACTCCCACGGCCGGCTCGGCTCGGGTCGGGTCAGCGCTGGCGCAGCGGCGCGAGCGCGGCGCTCCAGGCGACCACCTGGTCGAGGGTGGTGTTCAGCGCGTCCTCGTGGAACGTGTTGGGCTTGAAGACGCTGAAGTTCTCGAAGTCGGTGAAGAGCGACAGCGCGACCTGGGAACGCACGTCGGCCATCTGGAGCTCCCCGGCGATCAGGCGCAGGTGCTCGACGGCACGCGCCCCGCCGACCGAACCGTAGCTGACGAACCCGACGGCCTTGTTGTTCCACTCGCCGTAGAGGAAGTCGATGGCGTTCTTCAGGGCGCCCGAGGTGGAGTGGTTGTACTCGGGGGTCACCATGATGAACCCGTCGTACGAGGCGATCGTCTCGGCCCACTTGAGCGTGTGCGGCTTGGTGTACTGGCCCATCGACGGCGGGTACGCCTCGTCGAGGTGCGGCAGCTGGTAGTCCAACAGGTCGATCAGCTCGTACTCCGCGTCGGAGCGCTGCTTGGCGACCTCGAGGACCCAGCGGGCGACAGCCTCGCCGTTCCGCCCCGGGCGGGTGCTGCCGAGGATGATCCCGATCCTGGTCATGGTGGCGCCTTTCAGGAGTGGTTCTGGTGGACGCGCCGACGCTAGCGAATTATTGCTTGGTCAAGCAAATAGCTGTCGTGTGGCTGTCCCCACACCGAGAGTGGGCATTTGACAGATCAAGCAACTACGCTGGGGCGCATGGCCAGCACTCCCCCAGAGCGTCCGAAACCGCTCACCCCGGACGAAGAGGCCCTGGTACGCGCCCTCGGCCAGGTGATGCACGTGCTGCCCCGCACGATCGACGGCGACATGATCAGTGACCGGCAACTGCCGCTGACCGAGTACATCGCCCTGATGAACCTCTCCGAGGCGCCGAACCGGCGGATGCGCATGCACGAGCTCGCCGCGCTCTGCCACCTCTCACTCAGCGGTATGACCCGCACGATCATCCGGCTGGAGAAGCAGGGCCTGGTGAAGCGGGAGCGGTGCGAGCAGGATGCCCGCGGCTGGAACGCCGTCCTCACCGACGCCGGCTTCGCCCGCCTGGAGGAGTCCTGGCCCAGCCACCTGGCCGCCATCCGCCGGCGGTTCCTGCAGCACTTCGAGGGCTTCGACCTGGCTCAGCTGGCCCGCGCGTTCCGCAGCGCGGGGACGGTCAGCTGAGCCAGGCCGGAGCCGCTGCGCCCTAGGCGTTCGCCACGAGCCGCCACCGGTTGTCCGCGCTGCCGTTGTCCGAATCCTGGACGGCCTGCGCGCCCCACGAGGTGGAGCCGTTGAGGATGCCGAGCAGCTTGCCGCTGTTGACGTTGCGGATCTTGTAGGTGCCGTCGCCGTTGTCCACGAGCGTCCACCGGTGGTCGGCGGTGCCGTTGTCGGCCCACTGCAGGACGCGGGCGTTGTCGGCGGTGGACATGTTCTCCACCCCGAGGACCTTCCCGCTGTTGACGTTACGGAACCTGACCGCGGCGCCGTCGGTCACCACGACCCAGTTGTGGTCGGCGGTGCCACTGTCACCCCACTGCACGGCGAGCCCACCGTCGGCGGTGGACATGTTCTGGATGCCGAGCACCAGGCCGGTGCCCACGTTGACCAGTCGGTGGCTGGCGCCACCGCTGCTGCCGCTGACACTCCAGTAGACGGTGTAGTTGTAGCCGTGGGCGTCGTAGAACGGCGCGAGGTTGACCGTGGACCCGTTCGCCGTGGCGGTGAACGCCAACGCGCTGGTGCTGGTGCGGGCGACCGACGAGACGTTCAGCGACGGGAGCGCGCTGAGCGACGTGTTGCCGTAGTTGCCGCAGAGCACCGTCGGGCCGTACGTGATGGCGGCGACGCCGGGGTTGTCGTTGGCGGGCTGCGTGACGACCCGCATCGGCAGGCGCACCGTGATGGTGTCGCCGGACGCCCAGGTCCGGGTGACTGTGGCGTAGCTGCCCGGAGTCGTGGCGACGCTCTGCGCGACACCGTTGACGCTTATCGTCGCGCCGCTCGTCCACGCCGGGATGCGGACCCGGACACTCCACGAGCCGCTCATCGTGCCGGACAGCGTGAGGGTGCTGGTGTCGCTGACCGGGTAGCTGGTGCTCTGCGTGACCGTGATGCCGCGCTGCGACCAGGTCAGCACCGACGGCGTGAACAGGTTCACGGTCAGCGTCGTGCCGTTGAAGAAGTAGATGGAGTCCATCAACTTGGTGTTGATCTCCAGGCCGGTGCCCTGGCAGCACCAGAACGAGTTGTAGTCGGTGCTCCAGGTGCCGCCGCCCCAGGCCGGACCCACGCCCCGACGCCCACCCGGGCGCAGCGGGGTGAAGTAGGTGATGTGGCCGTGACTGTCGGCCGGGTTCTGGCCGCCGATCAGGTGGTTGATCAGCGCGCGCTCGTAGAAGTCGAAGTAGTCCGTCCGGTTCGGGTCGAGCAGCCACAGCTCCCGGGTCAGCTTGAGCATGTTGTAGGTGTTGCACTGCTCGCACGTGTCGTTGCTGAGATAGCCGGCGATGGCGTTGGGCGCCCGGAAGTGCTCGGCCTGGCTGTTGCCGCCGATGACGTAGGTGTGCGCGCCGACGGTGATGTTCCACGCGTTGCTGGCGATGTCCCGGTAACGGGTGGTCCCGGTGGCCTTGAACTCCCGGGCGGCACCCACCCACTTGGGCACCTGGGTGTTGGCGTGCAGGCCGGAGAGTTGGTCCTGGTTGGCGGCCAGAGGGTTGAACACGGCGGCGTGGTCGAACCGCTGCGCGGTGGCGAGCCACCGGGCGTCGCCGGTCTGCTGGTAGATGTCGGTAAGCACGTCGTTCATGCCGCCGAACTCGGTGCCGAGCATGGACTGCATCTGGCTGGAGCTCAGTCGGGCCGTGCGGGTGTCCACCCAGCCGGCGAGCCGCAGGAGCACGTCGCGGGCCTGCGTGCTGCCGGTGTAGCGCCAGACGTCGAGCAGCCCGGCGAGGGTCTTGTGGATGCAGTAGTACGGCACGTTGCCGTTGGACAGCGTCCGCGCCTCGAGCGCGGTGAAGTCGGACTCCGGGAAGCCGGAGAGGTAGCCGGTGGCGAACCCGGCGGCGGAGTTGTTGGCCTGGCACTTGGCCAGCTCGGCCACCATGTAGTTCGCCTTGTCCCGGCAGGTGGTGTCGCCCAGCACCGCGTACCCGTACGCCCAGGCGCTCAGGAAGTGCCCCTGCATGTGGGTCCGGAACGGGAAGTTCGGCGCGTCCCAGCCTCCGTTGGTGGCGGCGCCGTTGGTGGACAGCCGGTGGTTGGCCCGGAAGTTGTAGAGCAGGCGGTCGACGTCGACGAAGCGCAGGTAGGTGAGGGTCCGGTTCTGGTTGTCCAGCCAGCGGCCGGTGGTGAGCCGTACCTGACCCTGGTCGAAGGGGTACGCCGAGACGCCGATGTCCGAACGGGCGGGCGGGACCACGGCGGCGGAGGCGGCGCTCGCGCCGATGACCGTCGCGCCGGTGGCGGACATGACTGCGGTGGCACCGGCGGCCTGCAGTACGCGACGCCGACTGATGGGCAGGGGGGACATGGAACCTCCACGGGCAGCACAGCCGGGCGAGGCGGGCTCGGCGGGACGGTGCGATGCGAACGTTAGCGTTCACATCGTGTCCGGCATGTTACGGCGAGAGACCCGATGCATTCAAGGTGATGATTTTCTGTTCTTGATGTTATCGATAACACCCATGACTCAACGGGGCAGGCGGCCGACCTCGACCAGAGCCCAGGCGAGCAGCCCGAACGCCCCGGTCGAGGCGACGGCGCGCACCACGTTGCCGCGTACCCACGGCCGTTCGAAACGCGCCCGCGCCGCCGCCGGGTCGGCGTCGCCGGCCCGGGCCAGCGCGTTGTTGAGCGGCACGTTGACGACCGCGGTGACACCGAGGACCACCAGGTACGACACCAGCCCGGCCACGATCCACGGCAGCACCGCCCGGTGCCCGCCACCCAGGTGCAACGCCGCCGCCAGCAGGGTGAACGCCAACGCACCGCCGAAGCAGACCGCGAACCATCCGTTGAGGATGGACTCGTTGATCCGCCGCATGGCGAGCACCAGCGTCCGGTCGTCGGTGCGGCCGAGACCGGGCATCACCGCGTAGGCGAACGCGGCGAACAGCCCGGCGGTCAGGCCGGTGGTCAGGGTGGCGGCGAACAGACTCGCGGTACGGAGGAGACCCATACCCCCATTGCACCCGCTGCCGCCGGCGCTGTCACCCGGCGGTCGGGGCGTGGGCGGCCAGCGGATTGGCCAGGGTGCCGACGAACTGGAGCGCGGCCGACGGATCCGCCAGGTCGACCATCTGCTGGTTGTCGCGCAGCTGGAGCCGGTTCAGGCAGGACAGCGTGAACTCCGCCGCGAACAGGTCGTAGTGGCGGACCCGATCGGCCAGGTGCGGCACCCGCTCGAAGTAGTCGGCCGCGCAGGCGGCGACCGTACGCCAGAAGTCGTCCTCGGAGAGTGCGCCGGCCTCGACCAGCACCGCGTTGAGGTGCCGCAGGAAGCAGTCCACCACGTCGGTGAAGATGCTCAGCAGCTTCGTGTCGTCGGGCACGTCGACCCGGACCCGCTCCACCGCCTCCGGCAGCTCGACGTCGGCGCTCATCACCGCGATCTCCTCGGCGATGTCCTTGAAGATCACCCGTACGACGGTGTCCCGCTCGTCGAGGACCAGGATGACGTTCTCCCCGTGCGGCATGAAGGCCAGGTCATGGGCGTAGAAGCTGTGCAGCAGCGGGGTCAGGTACGCGTCCAGGTAGCGGCGCAGCCACACCTCGGCGGGCAGCCCGGACCTGTCGATCAGGGCCGCCGCCAGCGAACCGCCGTCGTTGTCCACGTGCAGCAGCGCGGCCATGGTGGACAGTCGCTGCCCCGGCGCCAGGTCGGGCACCGGGCTCTCGCGCCACAGGGCGGCCAGCATCTTGCGGTACGGGGAGGTGCGCTCGGTGGCCGCCTCGTACTGCCGGTGCCGGTAGCCGACCGCCGCCCGCTCCCGGATGACGGTCAGCCCGGAGCCGGTCAGCACCTCGTCACCGGCGATCAGGTCGGCCAGCCAGTCGTTGATGGCCGGCGTGGCGGCCATGTACGCGGCGGACAGTCCCCGCATGAAGCCCATGTTGAGCACCGACAGCGCGGTCTTGACGTAGTGCCGGCGCGGCTCGGTGACGTTGAAGAAGGTGCGGATGGACTGCTGCGCGAGGTACGCGTCCGGGCCGGGGCCGAGGTGCACCAGCCGACGCTCGGCCAGCTCACCGGCGAAGGTGACCGCCAACTTGTTCCACCACTGCCACGGGTGCGCCGGGATCAGGTGGTAGTCGGCGAGATCCAGGCCGAGGCCGGCCATCGTGGCCGCGAACCGGGCCCGGGTCTCCGCGTCCAACTCGCTCTCGATGAGCGTGTCGTAGTCGAGGTCGGCGGCGCTGCTGAACGTCGAGTGGTCCCGGTGCGCGGCCAGCCACTCCAGCCGGACCGCCTCGGCGGCCTCCGGGGCGTAGCGGTGGTACTCGTCGACACCGAAGCCGAGCCGGCCGTTGTTGGCCACGAAGCAGGGATGCCCCTCGGTCATCGACGTCTCGATGGTCTGGAAGTCCGCACCGGCCAGCTCGGCGGCGCTCGGCGCGGACCGCGCCAGCTTGTACGCGGCGCCCGCGAGGGTGGAGGTGATCTCCTCCAGGTAGACCGGCAGCACCCGCGCGGAGAGCCCGAGGGCGCCACGCAGCTCGACGATCAGGTCCACCGCGTCCGGTGGCAGCGACACGCCGTCGCGGTGCCTGGTGATGCTGTCCGCGTCGATCTGCCAGTGCGCCAGGGTCAGCACCCGGGCCGCGAACCGGTAGGTGACCGTGCCGTCGTCGCTGCGGACCTCGTACCACCGCCGGTCGTCGGGGCCGGGAACGGACTGCGGGTCGAGCAGGCGTTCGTGGGTGAACTCGGCGAGCGCCTTGCGCACCAGCAGCCGGTTGGCCCGCGCCCAACGCTGCGGGGTGAGATGCCCGACCGGGTCGCCGGTGGAGGTGGGAACGGTGGAAAAAGCGGTGGCGGTCACGCCTGGGCTCCTTGACAGTCGGTGACGGCGGCCTGGAACTGGGCACGCGTGCAGACGCTGAGCAGCGCGTCCTTCTCGGGCTTGGCGATCGGGCCGATGACCTCGAAGCCGACGGCGGCGTTCAGCGCGTGCACGGCGGTGTTGCGCACATCCGGCTCGACCACCACCCGCCGGGTCGTCGCGTCGTCGAAGAGCCAGGCCATGACGGTACGAATCACCGCCCGGGTGAAACCGTGCACGGGCGTGCCGACGGGCGCGCAGAGGAAGTGCATGCCGACGTCGCCGGGCTGGTGGTCGTACCGGCCGACCAGCTCGACGTGGGCCGGGTCGTAGCGCTCGGCGAGGAACGCCGGACCCCCCCGCCACAGCCCGACGTACGCGTCGTGGTGCGGGTGGTCGGCGATCCGCCGGTACTCCTCGGCCACGGCGGCCTCGTCGGCGTCCTGCATGAGCCAGAACGACGCCTTCGGGTGTGTCACCCAGGAGTGCAGCAGCGCGGCGTCGGCATCCGGGTCGACGGTACGCAGCGCGAACTCGCCGAGCCGGTCGTCGACGCGGGTGAAGACGCCTGTCACGACGTCACCCCGAACTCCTGGAAGGTGATGCTCTTCTCGATCGGGTAGTGCTCCCGGCCGAGCAACTCGCGGATGATCCAGGAGTTGCGGTAGGCGCCCATGCCCAGGTCGGGTGAGGTGATGCTGTGCGTGTGGGTGCCCGCGTTCTGCAGGAAGATCCCCCGCCCGGTGTGGTCGATGCTGTAGTTGCGCGCCACGTCGAAGCGGCCGTGGGAGTCCCAGCGGATCCGGTCGGACACCGGGGCGAGGAACTCCGGCACCCGGTAGCGGTAACCGGTGGCGAGCACCAGTCCCTCGGTCCGCAGGGCGACGTCGCGCTCCTGCTCCACCTGACGCAGCCGCAGCGCGTACGCCCCGTCCCGGTGCTCGGCGCCGACAAGCTCGGTGTTGGTGAGCAGCCGGGTGTTCACCGGTCCGTTGACGCTGTGCGCGTAGAGCAGGTCGAAGATGTCGTTGATCAGGTCGGCGTTGATGCCCTTGAAGAGGCCCTTCTGCTCGGATTCCAGCCGGTAGCGGGTCACCTCGGGCAGCGCGTGGAAGTAGTCCACGTAGTCCGGTGAGGTCATCTCCAGCGTCAGCTTGGTGTATTCGAGGGGGAAGAACCGGGGCGAGCGGGTCACCCAGTTGAGCTGGTAGCCGTACCGGTCGATGTCGCCGAGCAGGTCGTGGTAGATCTCCGCGGCGCTCTGCCCGCTGCCGACCACGGTGATGCTCCGCTTGGTGCGTAGCGCATCCCGGTGCTCCAGGTAGCGCGAGTTGTGCACGGCGTCGCCGGGCAGGCCGGCGACGACGTCGGGCAGGTGCGGCGGGGTGCCGGTACCGAGCACCAGGTGCCGGGCCCGGTACTCGACGCTCTCGGACTCGCCCGTGCTGGCCCGCACCACATACCGGTCGTCGACCGCGTCGAACTCCACGGTGGTCACCGTCTGACCGAAGCGCAGGTTCGGCAGCTTCGCCGCCGCCCACCGGCAGTACGCGTCGTACTCGCCGCGCAGCGGGTAGAAGCTCTCCCGGATGTAGAACGGGTAGAGCCGGCCGATCTCCTTGAGGTAGTTGAGGAAGGAGTACGGCGAGGTCGGGTCGGCGAGGCTGACCAGGTCGGCGATGAACGGGGTCTGTAACCGGGCGGACTCCAGCAGCATGCCGGGGTGCCAGGCCAGGCTCGGGCGGGCCTCCAGGAACACGCCGTCCAGCTCGTCGATCGGCGCGGTGAGGCAGGCCAGGCCCAGGTTGTACGGGCCGAGCCCGATGGCGATGAAGTCGTGGGTGGACATCGGAGTCTCCAGGCGCGGGTTCGTGGTCACCGGCGTCAGCCGACGGAGCAGGTCAGGGCGGCGGTGGCGTGGTCGTGCACGTACCGGCCGGCGTGGGTGGCGATGAGGTCCAGCACGTGACCGACGTCGTCGACGGTGGTGGCGGGGTTGAGCAGGGTGAACTTGAGGAAGTGCCGGCCGTCCACCCGGGTACCGGCGACCACGGCGAGGCCGGACGCCGCCAGGGCCTCACGGGCGTGCAGGTTGGCGGCGTCGGCCAGTTCGCGGCCCGGGCCGGTGGGCAGGTAGCGGAACACCACAGTGCTCAGCTGCGAGCGGGTGACCACCTCGAAGCGGGGGTCCTCGCTGACCAGCCGCCACGCGTCGGCGGCACGGTCGACCACCTCGTCGAAGAGCGCGCCGAGCGCGTCCGGGCCCATCACCCGCAGGGTCAGCCAGAGCTTCAACGCGTCGAAGCGGCGGGTGGTCTGCAGGCTCTTGTCGACCTGGTTGGGGATGCGCTGCTCCACCATCCGGGCCGGGTTGAGGTAGTCGGCGTGGTAGGTGGCGTGCCGCAGCACCCGCCGGTCGCGGACCAGCAGCGCGCTGGAGCTGACCGGCTGGAAGAACGACTTGTGGTAGTCGACGGTCACCGAGTCGGCCCGCTCGATGCCGTCGAGCAGGTGCCGGCGCGTCGGCGAGACGAGAAGACCACAGCCGTACGCGGCGTCCACGTGCAGCCACACGCCTGCCGCCGCGCAGATGTCGGCCAGCTCGGCGAGCGGGTCGATGGAGCCGAAGTCGGTGGTGCCGGCGGTGCCGACGACGGCCATCACCACAAGCCCGGCCTGCCGGCACCGGGCGATCTCCTCGCGGACCGCGCAGGGGCGGATCCGCCGCCCGGCGTCGGTGGGAACGGCGATCACCGCGTCCGGGGAGAGGCCGAGCAGCTTGGCGGACTTCTGCACGCTGAAGTGACCGGCCGCCGAGGTGAGCACCCGAAGCCGGGGCAGCAGCTCGGCGCGGGCCGCCGGGGCGAGCGCGTCGGCAGACGCCTCCTCCCGGGCCAGCAGCAGCGCCTGGAGGTTGGACTGGCTGCCTCCGCTGGTGAACACCCCGTCGGCGTCCGGGCCGAGGCCGATCCGTTGGGCGGTCCAGTCGATCAGGCGGCGCTCGATGAGGGTGGCTCCGGCGCTCTGGTCCCAGGTGTCCAGCGACGAGTTCACGGCGGTGAGCACGGCCTCGCCGAGCAGCGCCGGGATGACCACCGGGCAGTTGAGGTGGGCGAGGTAGCGGGGGTGGTGGAACCAGACGGCGTCGCGCAGGTAGACGTCCTCCAGCTCGTCCAGGGCGGCGCCGGCGTCACCAAGCGGTCGGTCCAGGTCGACGCGGTCGACAAGCGGCGCCAGTTCGGCGGGTGTCACGCCGGTGCCGGGACGGTCCACGTCGGCCACCCGGCGGGCGACCCGGTCGACGCCGGCGGCGATCGCCTGCCGGTACTGCTCGACGGAGCCCTGGTTCAGCAGCTGTGCCCGCGCGGCGGCCGGGGCGGGCGCCGGCGCCGTCGGGGGCGCGGTGGTCTCGACGGGGTACGTCGGCACGGTCACGGATGTCCTCCACGTTCTCGACGATGGGCAGCCGGAACCCACCCCCGGCGCGTCGTCGCGCCGGGGGTTGTGCTGCCCTCGATGGGGTCGCTACTCGGGCGGCCACCGGAGCGACTCCGTGCCGCCGGTGGCCGGCGGCGGAGTCGCTCCGGGCGTCAGCTGACCTTCTTCGCGTTCCGGATGGCGGTGGCGAGGTTCTCCAGCAGCGGCGCGGCGCCGGCGTACGAGAAGCGGGGCACCGCGTCCCACGGGGTGACCTGGTTGGCCTTGACCGCCGGCAGTTGCTGCCAGGTCGGCTTGGCGGCGAGGTCCTTGGGCTGCAGCGCGGTGCTGCGGTTGTCCAGCAGGATCAGGTCGGCCGGGAACTTGCCGGTGTTCTCCCAGCTCAGCGCCTCGAAGTAGTCGCCGGCTTCGAGCTTGGTCGGAACGACGATGTCCACGCCCAGCTCGGCGAAGTACATGAGGTCGGTGCTGACCTTCGGGTTGGAGACGTAGAACAGGTCGGGGCTGCCGGAGCAGGCCATCACCTTGATGCCGGGGTTGGCCCTGACCGCCTGGCGGACCGCCTCGGCGGCGGCGTCGAAGCGGGTCTTCGCGTCGGTGACCTTCTTCGCGGAGAGGTCCGCGCCGAGTGACTCGGCCAGCGCGGCGTACCGCTCGATCGGCTTGGTCATCGGCACCCGGGCGGTGGTGACGGCCACGCTCGGCGCGAGCGGCAGGATCTTGTCCTTGCTCTCGTCCGGCACGTACCAGAGGGCGTCCGGGTCGTACATGTGGGTGACAAGCAGTTCGGGGCGCAGCGCCGCGTACTTCTCCAGGCTGAACTCGCCCCACACGTTGCCGATGATCTCCACGGCCTCGACGTTCAGGTCCCCCGCCTGCGGGTCGACGGTCCCGTCGCTGCGCTTGGTCTCGCCGAACACGCCGACGAGCTGCTTGTCGAGACCGAAATCGACCAGAGCCGCCGCCACGCCGGTGAAGGCCACCACCCGGGCCGGGCGGGCCGCCGCCTCGATCTTCTTGCCGCGGTCGTCGGTGAACGACCAGGGGCCGCCCCCGTTGTTGGCGGCGGGCTTGGCGGCATCGTCCTTGCCGCAGCCGGCGAGCAGGGCGGCCAGCGTGGCGGCGCCGCCGGCGGCCAGCAGGCCACGACGAGAGAGGCGACGGGAGGACAATGCATCGGGCATGGTGTCGTCTTTCGATCAAGGGAGGGCCGGGGTCGACCAGGACAGCGGGGTTAGGTTAGCCTAACCTCGGTCATTGTCAACAGCGGTACCGACGTGTCGCACAACTCCGGAGCCCACACTGGACGCCACACCCACCGTCACCAGATCGGCACCTCCCGTGCCGGCGAGGTCCACGGCGCCTCCCCCGGTGCGGCGCCGGGCGGCCCGCGCCGCCGGGCTCCTCGGCGCCGTGGCGCTGCTCGGCGTGATCCTGCTGCTCAGCATCGCGGTCGGCGCGAAGTCGCTACCGCTCACCGACGTCTGGTCCGGTCTGCTGGACCGCGACGCCACCGAGTACGCCGTGGTGCACCGGATGCGGCTGCCGCGTACCCTGCTCGGGCTCCTCGCCGGCACGGCGCTCGGCGTGGCCGGCGCGGTGATGCAGGCCCTCACCCGCAACCCCCTCGCCGACCCCGGGCTGCTCGGCATCAACGCCGGCGCGTCCGCCGCCGTCGCCACCGCCGCCGCCTTCCTGGGCGTCACCGCCATCGGCGGGTACGTCTGGTTCGCGCTGCTCGGCGCGGCCGTGGTCACCGCGCTCGTCTACGCCGTGGGCGGCGGACGCGGGGCCACCCCGGCCCGCCTGGCGCTGGCCGGGGCGGCCCTGAACGCCACCCTCTACTCGTACGTGAGCGCGGTGATGCTGCTCGACGCCGCCTCGCTGGACCGGCTGCGGTTCTGGACGGTCGGCTCGCTGGCCAGCGCGGACGCGGCGACCGTGACCCGGGTGGCGCCCTTCATCCTGGCCGGTCTGCTGGTGGCCCTGGCCGCCGCGCGACCGCTGAACGCCCTCGCGCTCGGCGACGACACGGCACGCGCCCTGGGCGCCCGACCGGCGCTGATCCGCGCCGCGGTGATCGTCGCGGTCACCCTGCTCTGCGGCGCGGCGACCGCCGCCTGCGGCCCGATCGTGTTCGTCGGACTGCTGGTGCCGCACCTCGTCCGTGCCCTGACCGGTCCCGACCTGCGCTGGCTGCTGCCCTACTGCGCGGTGCTCGCGCCGGCGCTGCTGCTCGGCGCGGACGTGCTCGGCCGGGTGCTGGGCCGCCCGGGTGAGCTCCAGGTCGGCATGGTGACCGCCGTGCTCGGCGGTCCGCTCTTCCTCTGGCTGGTCAGCCGCTCCCGGGTGGCACACCCGTGAGCGTCCTGCGTACCCCAGGCGGTTTGTCGGTGCGGTTCCGCCCCCGGGCGCTGGCCGTCGGCGCGGGCGCCGCCCTGCTCGCGGCCGGGCTCGGCCTGGTCGCCATCGGCAGCGGCGACTACCCGATGGGACCGGCCGACGTGCTGCGCACCCTGACCGGCGGCGGCACCCCGGCGGAGCAGTTCATCGTCTCCGAGCTGCGACTTCCCCGGCTGGTCACCGCCCTGCTGGTCGGCGCGGCGCTGGCGTTGGCCGGCACGATCTTCCAGTCCCTGGTCCGCAACCCGCTGGGCAGCCCCGACATCCTCGGCTTCACCCAGGGCGCGTCGACCGGCGCGCTGGTGGTGGTCGTCCTCGGTGGCAGCAGCCTGGCCCTCGCGGGCGCGGCGGTCGTCGGCGGGATCGCCACCGGCCTGGTGATCTACGCGCTCGCCTGGCGACGCGGCGTGCACGGCTACCGGCTCATCCTGGTCGGCATCGGCGTGGCCGCGATCCTCACCGGCGTCAACGGCTACCTGCTGACCCGGGCGCCGCTGATGGACGCCGCCCGCGCCGTGCTCTGGCTCACCGGCAGCCTGGACGGGCGCGGCTGGGCCAACGCCGGCCCGCTGCTCGTCGTCACGGCCGTGCTGGCGCCGGTGGTCCTGGTCGGCTGCGCGGCGGCGCTGCGGATGATGGAACTGGGTGACGACACCGCCAGCGCCCTCGGCGTGCCGGTCGTCCGGCTGCGCCTGGTGCTGCTCGCCTCGGCGGTGCTGCTGGTGTCGTTCGCGGCGGCCGCCGCCGGCCCGGTGTCGTTCGTGGCGCTCGTCGCGCCGCACGTCACCAGACGGCTGACCCGGGCACCCGGCCCCAACCTGCTGCCGTCGATGGCGGTCGGCGCGGCGCTGCTGGTCGGCGCCGACCTGCTGGCCCAGCGCGCGTTCGCCGGGCACCAACTCCCGGTCGGCGTGGTGACCGGTGTGATCGGCGGCGGCTACCTGGTCTGGCTGCTGGCCGTCGAACGCCGGGCCGGTCGACTGTGACCACCCGCGACCCCCTCGAAGGAGCACCCATGCACCCCGGCAGCACCCGGCTCGGCGGCGCCGCGCTGACGCTCGCCTACGACCGGCGCGTCATCGCCGAGAACCTGACAGTCGCCATTCCGGATCAGTCGTTCACGGTGATCATCGGCCCGAACGCGTGCGGCAAGTCGACAGTGCTGCGCGCGCTGTCGCGGATGCTGCGCCCGAACGCCGGCGCGGTGCTGCTGGACGGGCGGGACATCCACGCCCAGTCCGCCCGCACCGTGGCCCGTACCCTCGGCCTGCTGCCGCAGTCGTCGATCGCGCCGGACGGCATCAGCGTCGCCGAGCTGGTCGCCCGGGGCCGCTACCCCCACCAGGGGCTGCTGCGGCAGTGGTCCCGCGAGGACGAGCGGGTGGTCCAGGAGTCGATGGCCGCGACCGGGGTCGACGACCTCGCCGACCGGCTCGTCGACGAGCTGTCCGGCGGGCAGCGGCAGCGGGTGTGGCTGGCCATGGCGCTGGCCCAGCAGACCCCGCTGCTGCTGCTCGACGAGCCGACCACCTACCTGGACATCGCCCACCAGATCGAGATCCTGGACCTCTGCGCCCGACTGCACGAGGAGCAGGGCCGCACCCTGGTCGCGGTGCTGCACGACCTCAACCACGCGGCCCGGTACGCCACCCACCTCATCGCCATGCGTGACGGTCGGGTGGTGGCCGCCGGCGACCCGGCGACGGTGGTCACCGCCGACCTGGTCAACGAGGTGTTCGGGCTGCCCTGCCGGGTGATCGACGACCCGGAGACCGGCACACCGCTCGTCGTCCCCGCCGCCCGCCGCCGAGCCGTCGAGCCGGCGTGAGCGCGCGGCGGTTCCGCGACCGGTGGGGCGTGCCGCACCTGCGCGCCGACGACCCGCTGACCCTGGCTGCCGAGCAGGGCCGGGTGACCGCGTACGACCGGGCGTGGCAGATCGAGGTGGAACGGCACCGGTCCCAGGGCACCAGCGCCGCCTTCCTCGGCGCCGACGCGCTCGCCTGGGACCGGTTCGCCCGGCAGGTACGCCTCGACGACACCGCCCGCCGCTGCCACGCCGCCCTGGACGCGGCGACCGCCCAGTGGGTGGGCGCGTACGTGACCGGGGTGAACGCCGGCCTGGCCGCCGGGGCCGCCCGGGCGCCGGAGTTCGCCGCCACCGGGCTGACCCCGGGCCGGTGGGAGCCGTGGACACCCCTCGCGGTCTGGCTGGGCCACCACATCCTGTTCGCCGGGTTCCCGGGCAAGCTCTGGCGGACGCACGTGGCGCAGCGGCTCGGCCCGGACGCGGTCGAGGCGTTCGCCACCGACGGGCCGGCCGTCGCGGGCAGCAACGGGTGGCTGCTCGCCGCCGAACGCACCGGCACCGGCGCCGCGCTGCTCGCCGGCGACCCGCACCGGTTCATCGAGGACCCGGGCGTCTACCAGCAGATCCGGCTGGCCTGCCCGGAGTACGACGTGGTCGGACTGGCGGTGCCGGGCGTACCGGGCATCGCGCACTTCGGCCACACCGGAGCGGTGGCCTGGGCGATCACCAACGCGATGGCCGACTACCAGGACGTGTACGCCGAGCGGCTGCGCCGCGACGGCCCCGGCGTGCGGGCGCTCGGCCCGGACGGCTGGCAGCCGGCGCACCGGCACGTCGAGACGATCGAGGTGGCCGGGGCCGCACCGGTCGAGGTGGAGGTGCTGGAGACCGACCGGGGTCCGGTGCTCGCCGGCGGACCGGACGAGCCGACCTCGCTCAGCCTGCGCTACCCGCCCCGGGTCCGCGCCGAGCTGGGCTTCGCCGCGCTGCCGGAGCTGCTGCGCGCCCGTACGGTGGCCGATGTGGACCGGGCGCTGCGGCACTGGGTGGAGCCGGTAAACGTGGTGCAGGCGGCGGACACCGCCGGTGGGCTGCTGCACCGGGTGGCGGGAGCGGTGCCGGTACGGCATCCGGACAACGGCCGGCGGGTGGTCCCCGCCTGGGAGGCCCGGCACGCCTGGCAGGGCTGGTACGCGCCGATGCCCCGCGCCGAGGTGACCGGGCAGGCGGTGATGGCCAACGAACGCGGGCTGGCGGCGCCGCTCGGCGTCGAGTTCGCGCCGCCGCACCGCGCGCGTCGGATCGCCGAGCTGCTCGCCGCCGACGAGGACTGGACGGCCGACCGGATGGCCGCCGTGCACACCGACACGCACCTGGGCTCGGCCGGGCCACTGCTGGCGGTGCTCGCCGGGCTGACCGGGCTCGACCCGGACGCCGCCGCGCTGCGCGACCGGCTGCTGCGCTGGGACCGCCGGATGGCCGCCGACAGCACCGACGCCGCCGACTTCGCCACGCTGCGCGCGGCCGTCGTACGCCGGACCGCCGCCCACCCGGCCCTCGCGGCGTTGGCCGAGCCGCCCGCGTACCCGGAGGTGTTCGCGCCCTGGCTGGCGCTGACGCCGCGGGTCGGCTACGCCCTGGAGCACCTGCTCGACGTCACCCGGCTGCCCGACGTGGACATGGCCGCGCTGGTGGGCGCGGCCCTCGCGGAGGTCGGCGGCACGGCGGACGGATCCACGCGCTGGGGGGACCTGCACCGGCTGGCGTCGTGGCGGGCGCTGCCCGACCCGCAGGCCGGACCGGGGCCCCGGCTCGACGGCGACCACGACTGCGTGCTTGCCACGTCGAGCGTGCCAGGGGTCACCCACTGGTGCTTCCGGGGGCCGGCCGCCCGGTTCGTCTGGGACCTGGCGCGGCGCGAGGACAGCCGCTGGGTGGTCCCGCTGGGCGCCTGCGGGGTGCCCGGCGACCCGCACCACGACGACCAGAGCGCCGCCTGGCTCGCCGGCGAGCTGCTGCCGGTGGTCACGGACTGGGACCACCTCGTTGAGGAGAAGGATGACCACTGATCGCCACCACCACCGGCGCGACGTCAGCGGATTCGGTGTGGTCACCATCCGTCCCGTGCGTCCGGACGAGGACGTCGACCTGCTGCACGACTGGGTCACGCAGGAGCGGGCCCGCTTCTGGGGCATGCGGGACGCCAGCCGCGAGCGGGTGCGCGAGATCTACGCGTACCTCGACTCGCTGGACACCCACCACGCGTACCTGGTGCACCGCGACGGCGTGCCTGTCGCGCTGGCGCAGACCTACCAGCCCGACGCCGACCCGGTCGGCGAGTGCTACGACGTACGCCCCGGCGACATCGGCGTCCACCTGCTCGTCGGGCCGCCGGTGGCTGTCGAGCGCGGCTTCACCGGCACGCTGTTCGGCGCGATCCTCGACTTCGTCCTCGCCGACCCGGGTCGGCTGCGGGTCGTGATGGAACCCGACGCCCGCAACGACCGCGCCATCAACCGGTTCCGGCGCGCCGGGTTCCGGCCCGGACCGATGATCGACCTGCCGGAGAAACGCGCCCGGCTGCTCTTCCTCGACCGGCCGGCGGCCGACGGCTGACGCCACCGGCGGCTAACCGGCCGCCGGCCCGGGTGCGCGCGACACCCCGACCTGCGGCCGGCCACCGGAGCGGTAAGCGTGAGGCAGTCCCGCCGCCCCGCCCAGCTCGACGCGGGGCGCCGGTCAGCGCGGGTGTGTCGCCAGCTTGGCCAGCGCGTCGAGCTGGGTGGGGTCGGAGAGGGCCGAGCCCACAGCCGCCACCCGCACGCCCGCGTCGAGGAACGCGGCGGCGTTGCCCGCGTCGAGGCCGCCGGTGGCGACGAAGCGCAGTTGCGGCAGGGGGCCGGCGATCGCCCGGAACCAGGCCGGCCCGAGGGAGATCGCCGGGAACGCCTTGAGCCAGGTGAGGCCGTGCCGAAGCGCCTGCTGCGCCTCCGTCGGGGTGGCCACGCCGGGAAGGTGGGGCAGGCCGCGCGCGGCGGCGGCGTCGGCCACATCGAGGTCGAGACCGGGCGCGACGGTGAACGCGGCCCCCGCGTCGGCCGCCGCCGCGACCTGCCCGCCGTCGAGCACGGTGCCGGCGCCGACGATCCGGCCACGCTCGGCGCCGGCCTCGACGGCGGCCCGCAGCGCCGGCACCGCGTCGGGCGTGGCCACCGGGACCTCCACCACGTCGATGCCGAGATCCCAGGCGCGTACGGCGAGCCGGACGGTCTCGGCCACCGGCAGGCCGCGCAGGATCGCCATCACCCGGGCGCCGCCGAAGATCTGGTCAAAGTCCGTTGTGGTCATGGTCCACTCCATCCGAGGTCAGGTCCAGTGGTGACCAGGCGTCGTCGGGGGCGTCGAGCAGGCGCTCGAACCACGGCCACGGCGGCAGCGCCGCGTTGTCACCGATGCTGCCCAACGCCTGCGCGGCGACGAGATGACCGAGGCGCAGCCGCCGCGCCGGGTCGAGGCCACGCAGCAGCCCGGCCAGGTAGCCACCGGCGAACGCGTCCCCGGCCCCGACCGGCTCCACCACCGTCACCCGGGGCGCCGGCACGAAGACCGGCTCGGCGTCATGGCACAGCGCGGTGGCGCCCACCGCGCCGTCCTTGACCACCACGGTCCGTGGGCCGGGCAGCAGCCGGCGTACGGCCATCGGGTCGGCGGTGTCCCAGAGGGCGTACGCCTCGTCCTGGCCGACGAAGACGAGGTCGCTGCGGTCGGCGAGGTCACGCAGCACCGGCGCGGCCTCGTCGACCGGCCAGAGCCGGGCCCGGTGGTTGACGTCGAAGCTGACCAGCGCGCCCGGCAGCGGCCGGTCGGTCACCGCGTGCTCGGTCAGCGCCCGGCAGGTGGCGGAGAGCGCCGGGGTGATCCCGGACAGGTGCAGCACCCGGGCACCGGCCAGCCGGGGGTCGGCCAAAGTGCCGGTGTCCATCCGGGAGGCCGCCGATCCGGCCCGGTAGTAGTGCACGGCGGTGCCGCCCGGGTCCGGGTCCTTCACGTACAGGCCGGTGGGGGCGCCCGGGTCGACCCGTACGGAGTCCACGCGTACGCCGGCGGCGGCGACGTGCCGGACGACGGCCCGGCCGAACGGGTCGTCGCCGACCCGGCTCACCCAGGTCGCCCGGTGCCCGAGCCGGGCCAGGTAGCCGGCCACGTTGGACTCCGCGCCGCCGACCGAGACGGCGACCCGTTCGGCGTCCTGGAGCGGCACACCCGGGGCGGGGCAGAGCATCACCATGGTCTCCCCCACCGCCGCCACCTCGACCGACGCCGGGCTGATCGGGCCAGTCGGACGGTCGGGCCGAAGGTCCGATGGCATGGGGGCGCACGTCCTCACGGGCAGGGGCCGGGGCGCCACCGAGCCTAGGACGTGTCGCGCGCGGCGGGCAAGCTGTCCCGCTGGGATCAGGGCAGGGTCAGCCCGTACGCGGCGAGCACCTCCGTGATCGGCTGGTAGTAGCTGGTGCCGCCGGAGGTGCAGTTGCCGCTGCCACCGGAGAGGATGCCGATGATGGTGCCGGTGGACGCCACGTAGAGCGGGCCGCCGCTGTCTCCCGGCTCGGCGCAGATGTTGGTGCGGATCAGCCCGTAGACCACGCCCTCGGCGTAGTTGACGGTCTGGTTGAGCCCGGTGACGCTGCCGCAGCGCACCCCGGTCGTGGCGCCGCTGCGGCACACCGCCTGACCCACGTACGCGTTGCCGGCGCCGTAGATGGTGAGCAGTCCGGGATAGGTGTAGACGGCGCTCGGATGGGCGATCCGGCCGGTGTAGCGGATCAGCCCGTAGTCGTTGCTCGGGAAGCTGGTGGCGGTGCGGGTGCCGAGCACTGTGGTCTGCGCGCTGTCGGCGTACCAGGCGCTGACGGCGGCGGTGCAGTGCCCGGCGGTGATCACGTAGTAGGTGCTGCCGCTGCGCACGTTCGCGCCGAGGGAACAGCGACTGCCGCCACCGTAGATGCCCTGGCCGGCGGCGATCAGGGTCCGCAGCGTTCCGGGTTCGTGGCGCAGCAGCGCGCCGGCTCGTGCGGCCACCGCCCGCAGGGCCGCCAGGTCGGCGGGGGCGACGGTGTCGTCGACGGTGAGGGTCGTCCGGCCGGTGGCCGGGTCGAGGCCCCAGGCGGTGCCCGCCGTGCGGACCCGGGCCAGTACGGCGGCGGGCTCGGCGGTGGACCGGTCGGGGACGCCTGCCTGCGCGGCGCCGGGCGCGACGAGCACGAGGACGGTCAGGACGAGGGCGACGAGCGGGGAGCGGCGCATCCGAACCTCCGCAGAGATCGAAATATGTGGATGCGACAAGCATCGCCCGGCGGCCGACGCCATGGCAACCTCGCGCCGACGTCACACCGGCGGAATCGCCGATCCTCGGACGGACGCCACCGACGCCGCCGATAATTCCGGTGGACACAGCGGGAGGCCGGGCATGACCACCAGAGGTAACCCGGCGCTGGTCCGCCGTCTGGACGGGTCGACCCGGGCGACGCTGCTGGAGCTGCTCTTCGACGTGGTCTTCGTGGCCGCGCTCGCGCAGACCTCGAAGCTGCTCGCCGACCAGGAGTCCTGGGCGCAGAGCGCGGCGGTGGCGCTGATGCTGACGGCGATCTGGTGGACCTGGTCGGTCACCTCCACCACAACCGAGTTCTACGACCCGCAGCAACGCCCCATCCAGGCCATCCTCATGGTGGCCATGGTCGGCTCGGTCGGGATGGCGGCATCGCTGCCGATGGTCACCAGAGGGCAGGCCACGGTCTTCGCGCTCGCCTACGTCGGCACCCACGTGGTGCGCGGCATCGTCCTGGTCAGCACGTTGTACCGGCAGCAGCACCGCTCGGCCATGGCGCGCGCCACCCGGTTCCTGTTCTGGTTCCTGGTGTCCGGTGTCCGGTGTCCTGTGGATCATCGGTGCGGTTGCCGACAATGAGCGGTGGTGGATCTGGATCATCGCGATCGCGATCGACCTGCTCTCCGCGGCGGCGCGCTACCCCACGCCCTGGATCGGCCGGGTGCCCCTGGACCAGTACGACCGGACCACCGCGCACCTCGGCGAGCGGTACCAGCAGTTCGTCATCCTGGCCCTCGGCGACATCATCCTGGTGCCCACCCTGGAACTCAGCCGCAGCGAATTCGACCGCTTCAGGATCACCGCCCTGCTCTGCGCGTTCGCGATCATGCTGCTGCTCTGGCAGATCTACGTCTACCGGGCCGGCGAGTTGCTCGAGACCGCGGCCGCGTCAGTGCCCGGACGGTCCACCCGGGTCACTCCGTACAGCCATCTGGTGCTGCTGGTCGGCGTGGCCGTCACGGCGGCCTCCTTCGACCTGGTCGTCGACCGTCCGACCGGACCGACCCCGGCGCGGTGGCTGATGCTGATCATCGGCGGACCGCTGATCTTCGTGCTCGGCCGGGTCCTGTTCGCCTATCTGCTGTCCGCCCGCGTGCCGTGGCGGCGAGTGGCGTCGCAACTGCTGCCCCTGCTGGTGCTGCCCTGGGCCGGCGGCTGGCCACCGGTGCTGGTCAGCGCGATCGTGGCCCTCGCCCTGGCCGTGCACGTCCTAGCCCCCAGAAGCGGCGGCCGGGAAACCACGCGGGGGCTCGGACCGCGACGACCCGCCGGATGACCCTCGACGGTCAGGCGAGGTGCCGACCGGCCCAGTCGGCGAGGTCCCGGGCGCAGGCGTCCACCGAATCCCGCCACGTCCGGGCGGCGCCGTCGCCCGCCTCGTCGCTGACCTGCTTGATCAGCCGGCAGGGCACACCGGCCTGCGCGGCGGCCCACGCCACCGCGTACCCCTCCATGTCGACCAGGTCGGCGCGCTGGGCCAACCGGTCCCGCGCGTCGTCGTCGGCCACGAACGTGTCGCCGGTGGCCAGCACCGCCCCCTCGGCGGCCAGCGCCAGCGGCGCCCCGTAGGTCTCGCCGGTGAGCGTGCGCAGCAGGGCCGTGTCCAGGTCGTGCTGGAGCACGGTGGCGACCTCGTGGATGCCCGCCCACCCGGGGCGCAGCGCGCCGGCCGTGCCCAGGTTGAGCAGCAGACCGGGGCGCGGCCCGGCGGCCAGCACCGCCGACACCGCGCTGGCGGCGTTGACCTTGCCCATCCCGGTGAGCAGCACCGGCAGATCCGGCGGGAGGTAGCGGGCCTCCTTCCCCACGGCGAGGACCACCAGCGGACGATCGGCGCGGACCGTACCCCGAAGAATCACCGGAGCATCGTACGGGCCCGGCCCGGCCCGGCCGAGCGCACCCAGCCACCGTCCAGCCCGCTCGCATCGCGCGTTCAGTCCGGTGGGGCAGGCTGGTCCGGCGAGCCACCGGGCGACGGCGGTCCGGGCCGCGACGAGAGAGGTGACGACTGTGTACGACGGGCAGGAATTCCTCCGCGACAACCGCTGGTGCCTGAGCCGGCGCGCCCTGCTCACCGGGGCCGGCGCGGTCGGCGCCGCCGGGCTGCTCAGCGCCTGCGGCGCGGGTGACGGCCCGACCGGTCAGGCGGCCGCCACTCCCGGAACCGTGCTGGCCCGCACCGCCGACGTGCCGGTCGGCGGAGGCACGGTGACCAGCGGCGTACTGGTCGTGCAACCGGAGGCCGGCAGGTTCAAGGCGTACGACACGACCTGCCCCCACCAGGGCGTACGGGTCGGCGCGCCAACCGACGGGGTGATCACCTGCCCGGCGCACAACTCCACCTTCGCCGTCGGCGACGGCGCCCGCCTCGGCGGCCCCGCGACCCGAGGGCTCACCGAGATCCCGATCACGGTCGACGGCACGACGATCGTCCGAGCCTGACCCCGCCCGGTCACTCGTCGGCGAAGCGGTACAGCACGAAGTCCCTGTCGGCGCCGCAGGCGATGACCCGGTTGTTCCACGAGCACGACGCGCTGCGGACGTCCTGGAGTTCACCCAGCTCGTCGACCTCGCCGGACCCGGCCCACACGCCTGCCAGCACCCGGTTGTCCGCGACAGTGCTGGGCGCCGTGGCGAACACCAGCAGGTTGCCGGCGTCGAGTCGCGCCGCCACGCCACCCCGGTCGCGCAGCACGGGCTTACCGGCGGCGTCGAAGAGGGTCACGGCGGGCTTCGGGTACTCCCGCTGGGCGAGCACCCGCTCACCCAACGGGATCACGCCCGTCACGCCCGGGGCGGACCAGCGGAGCGCGCGCTCACCCTCGGTCGCCGCCACCACCTCGGTCCGCTCGGCCTGACCGCCCGGCACCTGCACCAGGCACGCCCGCCGCTCGCCGCAGGCCACCAGCTCCTTCGGGCGGTACTCGTCGTCCCCGGACCGGAAGAGGACCACCGGCTCGGCGTCGGAGCCCAGGTCGTACGACAGCAACTGGTAGCCGGTGTCGTTGGCGGCCACGTACAGGCGGTCCTCGTGGGCCACCACCAGGTCGTCGAGGTCGGCGACGCTGCCCCACTGGCGCAGGACGGCGCCGGAGGCCATGTCGAGCAGCCGCACCGAACGGTCCGCGCCGACCTGCACGAGTCGGCGTCCCTTGCCCGTCCACGGGTCGCGGGGTGCGCCGTCGAGGAAGGCCGGACCGCCGGCGGCCTCGTCGGTGCCGACCGGCCGCACGACGGTACGGACGCCGCCGTACTGGTCGGTGGGACTGGGCTTGTTCCACGTCTCGTCACCGTCGCGCAGGCGCAGGCCGACCAGCCGGCCGGCGGCCCGGTCGACAAGCACCGCCGTGTCGTCGGCGAAGAAGACGTCATCGTCGCCGCGGACCGACCGCTGCCAGCGCTGGGCGCCCGAGCGGCCGTCGAGGACGGCCAGCGGCCGGGGGGTGCTGTCGCCCGGGGCGTCGGCGAGGACCGCGACCGCGCCGGGGAGGGCGATCAGCGCCCTCCAGTCGTCGGCGGTGACGTCGGTCGCCCTGCGCCACAGCTCGTCGCCGGTGCCGGCATCGACGGCCACCACCTCCAGCCGGTCGTCGGGCAGCGGATAGCCCAGGTAGGCCCGGTCACCGAGCACCGCCGTCCACATGGCGTCCGGCCGCTCGCTGCCGGCCGCCGGGCGGGACAGCTCGCGCAGCGGCCCGAACTCCAGGTCCGGGTAGCGGTCCCGGGTGAGGTACAGCGTCGTCGCGGTCGCCACGGCGGCCAGGGCGAGCACCGCCACGGGCACCATCCAGCGCGCCCGCCGCCAGGGCGACCCGACGCCCGCCGGCACGGCCGCCGGTGGAGGCGAACCCGGCCACGGCGAGCCGGGCACCGGGGCAGGCGGCGGCGCGGCGACGGGCGGCCCGGCGTACGCGGGCTGCGCCCGGCGCAGTGGAAGGTCGGTCAGCGCGCCCTCGGCCACCGGCAGCTCCGGCTGGTCCAGCACCGTCGGCGCCACACCCAGCTCGGCGTGCAGCATCCGGGCCACGAGCGGGATCCGCGACGAACCACCGACCAGGAACAACCCGTCGAGCTGGTCCGGACGCAGCCCGGCGGCGGCGATCACCTCCCGGGCGCGGTCCACCGCCCGGCGGAGCAGCGGTGTGGCGACGCGCTCCACGTCGGCCCGGGTCAGCTGCACCGCGTCCGGCAACCCCGGCACCGCGACCGGGGCCACCACGGAACGGGACAGCGTCTCCTTCGCACCCCGTACCTCGTCCCACAGCCGGACCTGGTCGCGGCGCTGCGCCGCGTCCCCCGGCCCGACAAGCCGCGCCCACTGCGCGGCGTGCCGTTCACCGACCAGCTCACCGACCCGCCGCACCAGCGCGGCGTCGAGATCCAGGCCGCCCAGGTCGGGCAGCCCGCCGTCGGCGACCACGCTGAACCCGGAATCACCCCACGGGTCCGCGCCCTCGTTGCGCAGCACCGCGACGTCGAGCGTCCCGCCGCCGAAGTCGAACACCGCGATCGCGCCGCCGACCGGCACCGGCCGGTGCAGCACCTGGGTGTAGTAGCGGGCCGCGGCCACCGGCTCGCGCAGCAACCGGGTGCCCGGCGGGGTCGGCCCGGCGAGGGTGTGCTCGGCGGCCTGCGGCCAGCCCGCCCGCAACAACGCGTCGGCGAGCACCTGCCGACGCGTCCCGTCCCACGCCGCCGGGCAGGTCAGCACGGCCGGGGGCAGGAAACCCACGGCGCCCACGGCGGCCCGCGCCACCGCCGCCAGCACCGCGGCGAGCAGGTCCGCCGGCGGGTACGAGCGCTCGCCCAGCGGCACGGTCGGCTCGTCCACGCGGCGTTTCGGGTTCGCCTCGAACCGGGCCGGGTCGGCCAGCGCCAACCGTCGCGCGTCCCAGCCGACGTGCAGGGTGCCGTCCGGGTCGGCGTACACGGCGGACGGACTGACCGGCTGACCGTCCATCAGCAGCGGACGGGTCCGCCCGTCCGGCCAGCGCAGCACCGCGACCGTGTTGGACGTACCGAGGTCGACGCCGAGGGCGAAACCCTCGTGCTGGGCTGCCATCTACCGCTACCTCCGCCGCGACGAGGAAAACTCGACCCCGAATCGTACGCAGCCCGCGCCGCCCGGCTGATCACTCGGTCAGTCGGGACGTAAGAAGACCGCAAGATCTGCGCCGTCGTCGACCCCGTCGGCGCTGGCTAGGCTGGCCGGGGAGGTGGCCGGTGGCGCAGCGGGTGCTCGTGGTCGACGACGACCGGACCGTCAGCGACGTGGTCTGCCGGTATCTGGAGCACGCCGGGTACGACGTGAGCCACGTCGGGGACGGGCTGGCCGCCCTGGAGGCCGTCCGGGACCGGCCGCCGCACCTCGTGGTGCTGGATCTGATGCTGCCCGGGCTGGACGGGTTGCAGGTGTGCCGGCGGCTGCGCGAGCGGCCGGACGGCGTACCCATCATCATGTTGACCGCGCGTGGCGACGAGGCCGACCGGGTGCTCGGCCTGCAACTGGGCGCGGACGACTACCTGGGCAAGCCGTTCTCCCCGCGTGAGCTGGTGCTGCGGGTCGGCTCGGTGCTGCGCCGGGCCGGCGAGCCGGCCGGGCCGCCGGCCGAGCTCCTCGCCGACGCGGGGTTGGAGGTCGCGACGGGGCCGCGGATCGCCCGGTTGCACGGCCGCGAGCTGGCCCTGACGGTACGGGAGTTCGACCTGCTGGCGCACCTGATGCGGCACCCGAGGCGGGCGTTCCGCCGCACCGAGTTGCTGGAACGGGTGTGGGGCTGGACCTTCGGGGACGAGTCCACGGTGACCGTCCACGTGCGGCGGCTGCGGGAGAAGGTCGAGGACGATCCGGCCGAGCCGCGCCGGATCGTCACGGTCTGGGGTGTCGGCTACCGGTACGAGCCGGCCGATGCGTGACCTGGCGCTGATCTTCGCGGCGGCGCTCGCGGCGGCCCTCGGCGTGGGTCTGCTCGGGGCGTTGACCCTGCGGCTGCTGCGCGACCGGTCGATCACCGTGCACGTCTGCGTCCTGCTCACGATCACGGTCGCCGCCGTGGTGGCCGGCGTCGTGGTGGTCGCCCAGGCGATGTTCCTGTCTCCACACGACCTCCAGGTCGTCCTGCTCACCGTGGCCGCCGCGGCGTCGGTGAGTCTCGCCGTCGGCTGGTACTTCGGGCGGCGGCTGGCCACGGCCGCGGTCTGGGCGGACCAGGCCCGGGAACGGGAGCGGCGGGTCGAGAAGGGCCGTCGGGACCTGGTGGCCTGGGTGTCGCACGACCTGCGCACGCCACTGGCCGGGCTGCGGGCGATGGCCGAGGCGCTGGAGGACCGGGTGGTCGACGACCCGGGGACGGTCGCCGAGTACCACAGGCGCATCCGCACGCAGACCGACCGGATGACACGCCTCGTCGACGACCTGTTCGAGCTGTCCCGGATCAACGCCGGTGCGTTGCGGCTGACGATGTCGGCGGTGCCGTTGGGTGAGGTGGTCTCCGACGCGTTGGCCGGCACCGCGCCGCTGGCCGAGGCCCGGCGGATCCGTCTGGTGGCCGCCGAGTCGGGGTGGCCCACCGTGCTGGCCAGCGAGCCCGAACTGGCCCGGGTGGTGGGCAATCTGCTGCTCAACGCGGTGCGCTACACCCCGAGCGACGGCACCGTCCGGGTGGACGCCGGGCGCGAACGCGACGCCGCCTGGTTGGCGGTCGCCGACACCTGCGGCGGCATCCCGGAGGGCGACCTGCCCCGGCTGTGCGACGTGGCGTTCCGGGGCGAGCCGGCCC
>NZ_VDFY01000081.1 GCF_006228125.1 Micromonospora orduensis
GGGTGGGACTCCCATCCCGTCGATCCGAATCGCGGCCTACCAGTGAGTAGTATTCGGGTCTAAGCTTCCGCCATGACGGCAGTGCATGTCCCTGGCGCCCCTCTCGTCGAGGCGGACCAGCTGGTCTCCACCAGTCCCGCCACCGGTGCCGAGGCCGGTCGCCTCCCGGTCGCCACCGACGCCGACGTACGACAGGCCGTCGAGCGCGCACGCGCCGCCGGCGAGTGGTGGGCCGGGCTCGGCTTCGCCGGCCGTCGCGCGCGGCTGCTGCGCTGGCGCGCCCTGCTCGCCAAGCGGATCGAGCAGCTCGCCGAGCTGGTGCACGTGGAGGGCGGCAAGCCGGTCGCCGATGCCATCGTCGAGATCGTCACCGCGATCGAGCACATCGACTGGGCCGCCCGCAACGCCGCGCGGGTGCTCGGCCCCCGCCGGGTACGGTCCCGCCTCATCCTCGCCGAGTTCTCCGGGCACCTCGAATACCAGCCGTACGGCGTGGTCGGCGTGATCGGGCCGTGGAACTATCCGGTCTTCACCCCGATCGGCTCCGCCGCGTACGCCCTCGCCGCCGGCAACGCCGTGGTGCTCAAGCCGAGCGAGTACACGCCCGCCACCGGCCAGTGGCTGGTGGACAGCTTCGCCGAGGTGGTGCCCGAGCAGCCGGTGTTCACGGCGGTGCACGGGCTGGGCGACGTGGGCGCCGCGCTCTGCCGCTCCGGGGTCGCCAAGGTGGCCTTCACCGGCTCCACCGCGACGGCCCGCAAGGTGATGGCCGCCTGCGCCGAGACGCTGACCCCGGTGCTGATCGAGGGCGGCGGCAAGGACGCCATGATCGTCGACAGCGACGCGAATCTGGATGCCGCCGCCGAGGCGTGCGTGTGGGGCGGCATGACCAACGCCGGTCAGACCTGCATCGGCATCGAGCGGGTGTACGTCGTCGACCCCGTCTTCGACGCCTTCGTCGACAAGGTGGTGACCCGCGCCGGTCGGCTGACCGTCGGGCCGGAGGGCACCGACATCGGCCCGATCACGATGCCCACCCAGCTCGACGTGATCCGCCGCCACATCGACGCCGCCATCGCCTCCGGCGGACGCGCCGTGCTGGGCGGCCCGGACGCGGTGCAGCCGCCGTACGTCCACCCGACCGTTCTCGTGGACGTCCCGGAGGACTCGGCCGCCGTGCGGGAGGAGACCTTCGGCCCGACGCTGACCATCAACCGGGTCCGCGACGCCGACGAGGCCGTCAGCCGCGCCAACGCCCTGCCGTACGGCCTCGGGGGTTCGGTCTTCGGCCGGCGCCGCGCGGTCGCCATCGCCCGGCGGATGCGCTCCGGGATGGCCTCGATCAACTCCAGCCTGACCTTCGCGGGGATGTCCACGCTGCCGTTCGGCGGGGTCGGCGACTCGGGCTTCGGGCGCATCCACGGAGAGGACGGGCTACGCGAGTTCGGTCGGGCCAAGGCCGTCACCCGGCGGCGCGGCCGGTCGCTGCTGCCGTCGATGACCTTCGACCGCACCCCGACCGACGTGGCACGACTCGTCCGCGTCATCAAGACGATGTACGGAAGGTGAGTGTCGGATAACCGATCTCCAATGGGATCGGCGAATCCACATGTTTATCCCCAGTAGGCGCGGCGGTACATTGCGTTAAATGGGCCCTAATCGATTGCGCTACCGCCTTGTCGACAGTGACCGGTCGTGGAGCGCTCGGCGGCGGCGGCACCGCGCGGACTGGCTGGCGCGCACCTTCCCCGACCTGGGGGACATGCACGTCGTCGACCTCGGCGGCCGGCTCGGCACCTGGCACCGCGCCACCGTACGACCGGCCCGCGTGACCGTCGTCAACCTGGAACAACCACCCGTCGCCGTGCCGGAATGGGCCCACGTCGAGCAGGCCGACGCCTGCGAGCTGCCGGCACGCCTCGCCAAGGGCGACTACGACCTGGTCTTCTCCAACTCGGTGCTGGAGCACGTAGGCGGGCACGAGCGCCGCCTACGGTTCGCCGCCACCGCCCGTGCGCTGGCCGACCGGCACTGGGTGCAGACGCCCTACCGCTACTTCCCCATCGAGCCACACTGGATCGCGCCCGGAATGCAGTTCCTGCCGGTACGACTGCGCACCGCGCTCGCCCGCCGCTGGCCACTGGGCCACAAACCCACCCGCAGCCACGAGGCCGCGATCCACCAGGTGCTGTGGACCGAGCTGCTGGACCGCTCGCAGATGCGGCACTACTTCCCCGACTCGCGGATGCTCGTCGAGCGCGTGATCGGCCTGCCGAAATCGCTGATCGCGGTACGGACCGGCGCGTGAGCGGTCAGAAGAGGGTCAGCTCGTCCTTCTCGATGCCGCGCAACTTGTCGTAGTCCACGACGACGCACCGGATGCCCCGGTCGGTGGCGAGCACCCGCGCCTGCGGCTTGATCTCCTGCGCGGCGAAGACACCGCTGACCGGGCTGAGCAGCGGATCACGGTTCATCAGTTCGAGGTAACGGGTGAGCTGCTCCACCCCGTCGATCTCACCGCGCCGCTTGACCTCGACGGCGACCGCACCGGAGTTGGCGTCCCGGCAGAGCAGGTCGACCGGACCGATCGCCGTCATGTACTCGCGGCGGACCAGCGTGTACCCCTCACCCAGCACACCCGGGTTGGCGGCCAGCAACTCCTGTAGATGCGCCTCCACCCCGTCCTTGCGCAGGCCCGGATCCACACCCAGCTCGTACGAGGTGTCCTGGAAGATCTCCTCCAGGGTGATCCGCAGTTCCTCGCCGGCCTTGTTGACGACCCGCCACACGCCTGGCGCCTCCTCCAGCCGACAGGGCGGGCTCATCCAGTTCAGCGGCTTGTACGCCCGGTCGTCGGCATGGATCGACACCGACCCGTCCGCCTTCACCATCAACAGCCGGGTGGCTGGCGGCAGGTGAGCCGAGAGCCGTCCAACGTAGTCCACCGAGCACTTCGCAATGACCAACCGCACCCGACGAGGGTAGCCGAGCACCCGCCGGTCGCCACCGAGCGGGACTGGCGCGTCGATGCGATGCTGAGACCGTGCTCGAAGTTCTCACCGGTACCGGCCTCGCCGCCTCGGCGGGGTTGAACGCCTACATACCCCTGCTCACCCTCGGCCTGCTCGCCCGCTACAGCGACCTCATCGACCTGCCCAGCGGCTGGGCGTGGCTCGGCAACGGCTGGGTCATCGTCATCCTCGCCGTACTGCTCGCCGTGGAGATGGTGGCCGACAAGGTGCCGGTCGTCGATCACATCAACGACGTCGTGCAGACCGTGGTCCGCCCCACCGCCGGCGGTCTCGCCTTCGGCGCCGGATCGTCCTCGGAGACGGTGACCGTCAGCGACCCGGGAAGCTTCTTCTCCAGTCACCAGTGGGTGCCGGTGGCCACCGGCGTCGCGCTCGCGTTCGGCGTACACCTGCTCAAGTCCGCCGCACGCCCGGTCGTCAACGCGACCACCGCCGGATTCGGCGCCCCGGTCGCCAGCACCGCCGAGGACGCCACAAGCGTGATCGTGTCACTGGTGGCGATCATCCTGCCGGTGCTGGTCCTGGCGTTCCTGCTCGGCCTGGTGTTCTTCGTCTTCTGGTTCGTACGCCGCCGCTCCGAACGCCGCCGCGAACGCGAAGCGGCCCGCGCCGCCGGCTTCCGCGTCTGACGTCGAACATGCCGATGGCCGGCACCCCTTTGCGGGGGTGCCGGCCATCGTGTCTGTGTGTGGTGGGTCAGCTGTTCCAGTGCTGGGCGACCAGGTCGGCGGCCTGCTGCTCCCACTGCGCGTACGCGTCCGGGTACGCCGAGACCTGCACGGTCTGCGCGGCGTCGGTCAGCGGCATGTCCTGCCAGCCGTCGACCTGCTTCAGACCCTTGAGGAACGCCGTCGTCGAGTACTCCGGGTCGGTGATCTGCTCCGGCGTGCCCCAACCACTGGACGGGCGCTGCTGGAACAGGCCCAACGAGTCGTGGTCGTTGCGGTCGCCGAGGTGGCCGAGGTTCTCCAGCTTCGACTCCTGCAGGCTCGTCGCGATCGAGATGACCGCCGCCCGCTCGGGCAGGCCGGCCTTCTTCGTCGCGGCGATGATCGCCTTGACGTTCGCGGTCTGCTCACCGTTCAGGGTGATGTGCGACTGCTCGCCCTGCGGCTTCGACGCGGCCGTCTGCACCGCGGCGGCGGCCGGCTTGGCGTCGACCGGGTTGGCGTGCGCGGCGACCGGGCCGGCGAACACGCCACCGGCGAAAGCCAGACCAGCAACAGACAGCACACTCTTACGGAAGATCGTGTTCATGGGGGTTAGCTCCTTCGGGGGTAGGAACACCCGCACACCCATCCGGGGGACGGTGACGCGGGTGTGAGCACCTCGTCCGGCGCTGCACAAAGTCTTTGAGGGGTCGGCGGCCTGCAAGCCCGGGAGGCTCGCGGCGCCGGGTCCGTGTGTAACGACCGGCGGGCCGGAGTCATTCCGGGGATGGCCCGTCCGGCGGCACCCACGTGAAGGCGGCGCCTGGGAGGGGGTGCAACGACCGGGCCTGGCCGGGCATTCCCACCCCGGTGGGGGCGGGGCCGAGCCGGTGGTCCTGCGATCGTCAGGGTGTGTAACGACCCCCGGCCGGCCATGATTCCGCCGCACCGGTGCGGCCGGTCACAGCCCACAAGGCCCCATAACCGGACAGACACCCACCCGACGCGACGGGGTGAAGGTCATCACGGGTGTTCCGGGCGATGATCGACTCCGTATCGCCGACGTGGGGGTATCCGGGACGCCACCAGATCGGCGATGTGGTGTCGATCATCAACGTGTGATCGCGCCCGGCGAGATCCTGGACGGAAGAACGCCCCTCCAGGGGCGGAAATCTCGGGCGTTCGGCTCGGGTTCCTGGCGAGCGGGACATCGGGTCAGCCCGAGAGCACGAGCACCGGGCCGGTCCCGGTGACGCCGATTGGCGGGCGGACATATCGCGGTGCGCAAGGCCGACAAATGCCTAGGATCAGACAGAGCCTAGAGGAGGTTGGCAGCATGACCACAGCGATGGAGATGCCTCGGGTCCAGGAGTGCGTGGTCGCGGCGTGTGCGTACAACCAGTCGGGTGACTGCCACGCCTTCGCGATCACGATCGGCAGCATGGATCACGCGCACTGCCACACCTTCGTCGAGTCGCCGGTGCGGGGTGGCGTGGACAGCCTGATCGCCCAGGTGGGCGCCTGCCAGCGTTCCGACTGTCGGCACAACGAGCAGTTGGAGTGCCACGCGTCGTCCATCAAGGTCGGCCCGGACAACGACATGGCCGACTGCATGACGTACGCCGGTCGCTGACCCAGAAAGCGGGCTCAGGGCAGGTCGTTGGCCCGCCGGATGACCGTCACCAGGTCGTCGATGATGCCGGTGAGCGCGAAGTCCTTCGGCGTGAAGACGCGGGCCACTCCGGCGACCCGCAGCGTGTCGGCATCGCCGGCGGGGATGATGCCGCCGACCACCACCGGCAGGTCGCCCCGGCCGGCGGCGCGTAGACCGTCGAGCACCGCAGGCACGGCGGCGAGGTGCGAGCCGGACAGCACGGAGAGCCCGACCAGGTCGACGTCCTCCTCGACGGCGGCGGCCACGATCTGCCCGGCGGTCAGCCTGATGCCCTGGTAGACGACCTCGAAGCCGGCGTCGCGGGCGCGTACCGCGATCTGCTCGGCGCCGTTGGAGTGCCCGTCCAGGCCGGGCTTGCCGACCAGCAGCCGCAGTCGCCCGCTGCCCAGTTCCCGGGCGGTGGCGGTGACCCGTTCACGGACCGCCGCGAGACCGGGGTCTCCGCCGGTCCCGGTGGCGCCGGCCAGGCCGGTGGGTGCCCGGTACTCGCCGAAGACCTGGCGCAGCGCGCCGGCCCACTCGCCGGTGGTCACCCCGGCCCGCACGCACTCCAGGGTGGCCGGCATCAGGTTGGTGGTGGTCGCGGCGTCCGCGCGGAGCCGGGTCAGGGCCCCGTCGACAGCGGCTGTGTCCCGTTCGGCCCGCCACCGGTGTACGGCGTCCGCGGCGGCCGCCTCGACCGCCGGGTCGACCTGCTCGACCGCCTCCGCGCCGGCCGCGGTCAGCGGGGACGGCTCGGTCTCGGCGAAGCGGTTGACCCCGACCACCACGTCGGCGCCGGACTCCATCCGGCGGCGGCGCTCGGCCAGCGAGGCGACAAGCGCGCTCTTGAGGTAGCCGCTCTCCACGGCGGCCACGACGCCGCCCAGCTCCAGCACCTTGTCCAGTTCGACGCGGGCTCCGGTGACGATCTCGTCGACGAGCGCGGTCATCACGTGCGAGCCGGCGAAGATGTCGGGATATTCGAGCAGGTCCGACTCGTACGCCAGGACCTGCTGCATCCGCAGCGACCACTGCTGGTCCCAGGGGCGGGGCAGACCGAGCGCCTCGTTCCAGGCGGGCAGTTGCACCGCGCGGGCGCGGGCGTCGCGGGACAGCGTGACGCCGAGCATCTCCAGCACGATGCGCTGGATGTTGTTCTCCGGCTGCGCCTCGGTCAGGCCGAGTGAGTTGACCTGCACGCCGTAGCGGAAGCGGCGCTGGCGGGCCTCGGTGACGCCGTACCGGTCCCGGGTGATCTCGTCCCAGAGCGCGCCGAACGCGCGCATCTTGGCGATCTCCTCGACGAAACGCACCCCGGCGTTGACGAAGAACGAGATCCGCTGCACCACGTCGCCCATCCGCTCGGCGGGGACCTGGCCGGAGTCGCGGACCGCGTCGAGGACGGCGACGGCGGTGGCCAGCGCGAACCCGACCTCCTGCACGGGCGTGGCCCCGGCCTCCTGGAGGTGGTACGAGCAGATGTTTACCGGGTTCCACCGGGGCATCTCGCGCAGCGTGTACGCGACCACGTCGGCGGTCAGTCGCAGGGACGCGGCCGGCGGGAAGATGTACGTCCCCCGGGACAGGTACTCCTTGATGATGTCGTTCTGCGTGGTGCCGGCGCAGCGGGCCAGCTCGGCGCCCTGCTCCGTCGCCACGGTGCCGTAGAGGGCGAGCAGCCACATCGCCGGGGCGTTGATGGTCATCGAGGTGTTCGTGTCGGCGAGCGGGAGGCCGTCGAAGAGCGCCCGCATGTCGCCGAGGTGCGCCACCGGCACGCCGACCCGGCCGACCTCGCCGGTGGCCAGCTCGTGGTCCGGGTCGTACCCGGTCTGGGTGGGCAGGTCGAAGGCGACCGACAGGCCGGTCTGCCCCTTCGCCAGGTTGCGGCGGAAGAGGGCGTTGGTCGCGGTGGCCGACGAGTGACCGGCGTAGGTGCGCATCACCCACGGGCGATCCCGCTCGGGCAGCCGCCCCGGGTATGCCGTCTCATCCATGGCCGGAGTCTAAGTTACCGTTCAGTAAAACGGGTTGTGGAAAACCACACAGGCCCATGTCGCGGACGACCGGGTCAGAAGCTCTCGCGGTGGCGCTGACCGCCACACCCCGGGCAGCAGGCCGGACAGGTTAGGACGCACACTGGACGGCATGGATGACGAGCTGGCCATCTCCGTCCGAGGGCTGCGCAAGGCGTACGGCGACAACGTGGCGGTGGCGGGCGTGGATCTCGACGTGCACCGCGGTGAGGTGTTCGCGTTGCTCGGCCCGAACGGCGCCGGCAAGACCACCACCGTGGAGATCCTGGAGGGCTACCGGCACCGGGATGCCGGCGAGGTCTCCGTGCTCGGTACGGACCCGGCCCGTCCGGACGCCGACTGGCGCTCCCGCGTGGGCATCGTGCTCCAGGGCACCGGCGAGTTCGACGAGCTGACCGTGGCCGAGGTGATCCGGCACTTCTCCGGCTTCTACCCGGACGCGGACGACCCGGAGAAGGTGATCGAGCGGGTCGGGTTGGCCGGCAAGGCGAAGGCCCGTACGCACACCCTCTCCGGCGGGCAGAAGCGCCGCCTGGACGTGGCGCTGGGCATCATCGGCCGCCCCGAGTTGCTCTTCCTCGACGAGCCGACCACCGGTTTCGACCCGGAGGCCCGCCGCGAGTTCTGGGAGCTGATCCGCGACCTCGCGGCGGCCGGGACCACAATCGTGCTCACCACCCACTACCTGGACGAGGCGGAGGCCCTCGCGGACCGGGTCGGCGTGATCGCCGGCGGCCGGCTGGTCGAGGTGGCCGCCCCGAACCGGCTGGGCAACCGGCAGGAGGCTCTGGCCACGGTCTCCTGGCGTACCCCCGAAGGGACGGTGGAGAGCGCGCAGAGCGCGACGCCGACGGCCCTCGTGGCCGACCTGGCCGCGCGCCACGGCGGCGAGGTCCCCGGCCTCACGGTGACCCGGCCGACCCTCGAGGACGTCTACCTCACGATGATCGGACATGCGCGATGACCACCACGACGAAGCCGGCGACGCCGGTCACCGTGACCCGAGGCCGTCGGCCCGGCGCTGGCGCGCTCGCACTGCGCCAGGGTCGGCTGGAGATCACCCAGTTCCTGCGCAGCCGGGAGTCAGTGGTCTTCACGATGGGCTTCCCCATCATCATGATCCTGATCTTCGCGTCGATCTTCAGCGGCGAGATCGGCGGCGGGGTCAAGTTCACCCAGTACTTCATCACCGGCATGATCGCGACCGGCCTGATGACTGTGAGCTTCCAGAACCTGGGCATCTGGATCCCGATCGAGCGCGACCGGGGCGTGCTGAAGCGGTACCGGGGTACGCCGATGCCCAAGTGGGTCTGGTTCGCCGGCAAGGTGATCATGGTGGTGGCGATCGGCATCGCCGAGACCGCGCTGCTGCTGGCCGTCGCCGTCGCGCTGTTCGACCTCGACCTGCCGGGCACCGCCGCGAAGTGGTTCACCTTCGCCTGGGTGGCCGCGCTCGGGGTGACCGCCTGCACCCTGTGCGGCATCGCCATCTCGTCGCTGGCCCGCACCGCCCGCAGCGGCTCGGCGGTGGTCACCCCGGTCTCCCTGGTGCTCCAGTTCATCTCCGGGGTGTTCTTCGTCTTCACCGACCTGCCCACCTGGATGCAGCAGGTCGCCGCGCTGTTCCCGCTCAAGTGGATGTGCCAGGGACTGCGCTCGGTGTTCCTGCCGGAGAGCTTCGGCGCCCAGGAGCCCGGCGGCTCGTTCGAGCTGGGCCGGGTCGCGCTGGTACTCGGCCTGTGGTGCGTGATCGGTCTGGTGCTCTGCCTGACCACGTTCCGCTGGACCACCAAGCGCGACGGCTGACCGGTCGGCCGGGGCGGGATTCGCCCCGGCCGGCGTCGCTCAGTACGTGTAGAAGCCCTTGCCGGTCTTGCGGCCCAGGTCGCCGGCGGTGACCATGCGCTGGAGCAGCTCCGGCGGGAAGAACTTCTCGTCGGCCGTGTCGGTGTAGATGTTCTTCGAGGCGTGCAGCAGCACGTCCACCCCGGTCAGGTCGGTGGTGGCCAGCGGGCCCATGGCGTGCCCGAAGCCCAGCCGGCAGGCGGTGTCCAGGTCCTCGGCGGAGACCACGCCGGACTCGACCAGCTTGACCGCCTCCACCACCAGGGCGGAGATCAGCCGGGTGGTGACGAAACCGGCGATGTCCCGGTTGACCACCACCACCGTCTTGCCGATCTCCTCGGCGAAGGCCCGCACCGTGGCCAGGGTGGCGTCGCTGGTCTTGTAGCCGCGCACCAGCTCGCAGAGCTGCATCATCGGCACCGGGGAGAAGAAGTGGGTGCCGACGACCGCCTCGGGCCGCTCGGTCACCGCGGCGATCTGGGTGACCGGGATGGCCGAGGTGTTGGTGGCGAGCACCGCGTCGGACTTGCAGATCTTGTCCAGGGCGCGGAACACCTCGTGCTTGATCTCCAGCCGTTCGAAGACCGCCTCGACCACGATGTCCGCGTCCGCCGCCGCCTCCAGGTCGGTGGTCGGGGTGATCCGCGCCAGCGTCGCCTCGACGTCGGACGCCTCGATCCTGCCCTTCTCGGCGAACTTCTCCAGCGACTTCCGGATGCCGCCGAGCCCCCGGGTGGTGGCCGCGTCGTCCAGGTCGCGCAGCGTCACCTGCCAGCCCGCCTGCGCCGCCACCTGGGCGATGCCGGAACCCATCAGCCCAGCCCCGACGACCGCGAGTCGACCCGCCATCTACTTCTCCCTCGCTGCGATTGAGTGCCTTCCTGCACCCTAGTCGGCGAGCCTGAACGACGGCTAAGTGGCTGCGGCGTCAGATCTCCAGCGACGGTTCGTCCGGCGCGGTGCCCCGCTCCACCGCCACCCCCAGCGCCCGCAGATCGGCCACGAAGTCCGGGTAACCCCTGTCGACATGGTGCACGTGGGAGACCTCGGTGACCCCGTCCGCGCAGAGCCCGGCGATGATCAGCCCGGCCCCGGCGCGGATGTCGGTGGCCCGCACCGGCGCGCCGGACAACCGCTCCCGACCCCGGACCACCGCGTGGTGCCCGTCGGTCTTGATGTCCGCGCCGAGGCGCATCATCTCGTTGGCGAACATGAACCGGCCGTCGAAGATGTTCTCGGTGATCAGCGAGGCGCCGTCGCTGACCGCGGCCAGCCCGATCGCCATCGGCAGCAGGTCGGTGGCGAAGCCTGGGTACGGCAGGGTCACCACGTCCACCGCGCGGGGCCGGTCGTCCATCCGTACCCGGAAGCCGTCCCCCCGGGTCTCCACCAGGCCGCCGGCCGCGACGACCTTGTCCAGCGCGACCTCCAGGAAGGCCGGGTCCAGACCGGTCACCGTGACGTCTCCCCGGGTCATCGCCGCACCGAACGCCCAGGTGCCGGCGACGATCCGGTCCCCCACCGTGGCGTGGCGCACCGGGCGCAGCCCGGGAACCCCGGTGATCCGCAGGGTGGACGTGCCGGCGCCGGAGATCCGCGCGCCCATCTGGTTGAGCATGGTGCAGATGTCGACGATCTCCGGCTCCCGGGCCGCGTTGTCGATCATCGTGGTGCCCTGGGCGAGCACCGCGGCCATCACCAGGTTCTCGGTCGCGCCCACGCTGGGGAAGTCCAGCACGATGTCGGCGCCACGCAGCCCGTGCGGCGCGGAGGCGATGACGAACCCGTGCTCGCCGGAGATCTCCGCCCCCATCCGGGTCAGCCCGGAGACGTGCATGTCCAGCCCACGGGAGCCGATCGCGTCACCGCCGGGGTGGGCCACCCGCACGTATCCCCGACGGGCCAGCAGCGGGCCGAGCACACAGATCGACGCGCGCAGCCGGCGGACCAGGTCGTAGTCGGCCTCCGCGCCCGGCTGCTCGGGCACGTCGATGGTCACCGAACGGGACCGCGCGACACCGCCTCGAGCGACCATCGGGTCGACCGGATCGTCGGCGTCGAACTCGACGTCGCAACCCAGCCGGCGCAACACCTCACCCATGATCGCGATGTCGGTGATCCGTGGGACGTTGGTGATGACGCTGCGACCCGGGGCGAGCAGCGCGGCGGCCATCAGCTTCAACGCCGAATTCTTGGCACCGACGACGTGCACGGTGCCGGTCAGCCGGGCGTCACCGCGGACCCGGATGACGTCGACGTCGCTGACCACCGGATCGCCGGCGTCGCCGGGACCCACCACCGCCGGCCAGGCGGTCGTGGCGTCCGGGCGTGCCGGGATCGTCAGGTCCGGTATCCGTAGGCTGTGCGTCATGGCCGTCCACCTCACGCGCATCTACACCAAGGCCGGCGACGCCGGCATGACCAGGCTGAGCAACAACGAGCAGGTGCCGAAGACCGATCCACGGATCGCCGCGTACGCCGACGTCGACGAGTGCAACGCGGCGATCGGCGTAGCAATCGCCCTGGGACAGCTCGACGAGGAACTGCGGGGCGTGCTGGCGTCGGTGCAGAACGACCTGTTCGACGTCGGCGCCGACCTGTCCACCCCGGTCGAGCCGGACCCGAAGTACCCGCCGCTGCGGGTGACCGAGGAGTACGTCGAGCGCCTGGAGGGCTGGTGCGACGAGTACAACGCACGCCTGAGCAAGCTCGACTCCTTCATCCTCCCCGGCGGCACCGCGGGTGCGGCACTGCTGCACGTGGCGCGCACCACTGCCCGGCGTGCGGAACGAGCGGCGTGGGCGCTGGTCAGCCACGATCCGGACCGGACCAGCCCGCTCCCGGCAAAGTATCTCAACCGGCTCTCCGATCTGCTCTTTATCCTGTCAAGAACGGCAAATCCGGCGGGAGATGTGCTATGGGTGCCGGGCGGTAAGCGCTGAGCGTGGGCGCCCTGCACCACGTGGAGGTGTGGGTTCCCGATCTCGCCGTCGCCACGCGTCGCGGCCGCACCGGACCACGGCTGGTCGCTACTTTTCCCCGACCGCCATCCACACGCCGGCGCCCCGACACCTACGCCGCCTACCTCGCCGACAACCAGAGCTACGAGGCAGAACTGATCGCCACCGGGCAACGGCAGTAGACCCCAAAAGCGCGCCAGACCGACGCACAGCGGGCAAAGACGGGTGTCCGGGGGAGCCCGCCCGGCGCAGGGATCAAGCCTGACCGCCCGGAGCCGGGTGGGCTCCCCCGGAAGCCCAGAGAGCGACCAGAGACGAGCCTCAGGCAGCCGGCCAGTCCTGGGAGGCCATACGCGGCGAGACCGCCCCCGGAGGGGCGGCCTCGAGCCAGGAGAGGAATCCGGTCACTGTCGACCGCGCCATGGCGATCTCGACCGGTGCGTGGTGACTGGTACACCGCAGGATCACCCAGTCGGCCGGCATGGAGAGCCGTTCCTGCCCTTCGGGCAGCCGTCGGCGCTCGACCGCGAGATCCTTGCGGGACAGGACCCGCTTGGGGCGCAGGGCGAAGCTGAACATCCGGTACCAGCGCAGCTCGTCACCGGCGAACCGGCCGAAGCCGGGCGACCAGCCACGACCGTCGAGGACTGTGGTGACCCGGACGCTGAGCCGGATGATGCCACCGCTGCGGGTGACCACGGCCCGCCGGACGAAGAGGACGAGGAGCGCGACGAGGATGACGGCGACGCCGATCCCGATCCCTTCGACGATCTCCATCCCCGGTATGGCTCAGCGGCTCTGCGCGGAAACCGGGGTAGCGCTCTCGGCCAGCACGGTGACGCCGTCGGCGCTCACCGAGAGGAAGCCACCGGCCACGTCGTACGCGACCTGCTCACCGCCGGCCAGCTTGATGCGGACCTGGCCGGGCTCGGCGAGCTGGCCGAGCAGCGGAGCGTGCCCCGGCAGGACACCAAGCTCACCCTCGGTCGTCCGGGCGACGACCATCTCGGCGTCACCGGACCAGACCTTCTCCTCGACGGCGACGAGCTCGACGTGAAGCTGCTGTGCCACGCTGTCTCCTTGCTGCGGCGGCGGATTGCCGAAAGTCTAGCCGTGACTCCGGCGCGCTCCCCACGCGGGTGGGAAAACAACGCCCCGACTACTTGGTCTTGTTCTGGAATTCCGGATGCTCCAGGAGGAACGGGTCCAGTTGCTCGTTGTGCAGGGCCGCGAAGAAGTCGGGGACGCCCTCCTGGAACTGTTCACCCAGGTACTTCTTACCGTCGTACACTCCCCCGCCAGGCAGCTTGATCATCTGAATGGTGTTGGGGCGGATGTCCTTCAGTGCGAGCCCGAAGTCGACGACGCTGTTGCCCCGACCGTTGAAGATCAACGACTGGCCGGCCGCGCGGAGCACCTTGTCCAGCTTGATCGGGTTGGCCACCACGTCGGCGCTGAACGCCTGACCCACCATGGCCTTGACGAACTGCTGCTGGTGGCGCTGCCGACCGTAGTCGGCATCCGGGACACCGTTCTTCGGGTAGCGCTGCCGGACGTAGTCCAACGCCTGCCACCCCTTGAGGTGGTGGTTGCCCTTCGTGTAGACCGCCTGCGGGCCGACGTAGCCCTCGCCGCGCGTGTTGCCCGGCCGCGGCTTGCCGTCCGGCTGCTTGTGCTCGGACCGCACCTCGCGCTCGACGTACATGTCGACACCACCCATCGCGTCGACGATCTTCTGGAAGCCTGTGAAGTTGATGATCGCGCCGGCGTCGAACCGCTTGATGCCCGTCACGTTCTGCACAGTCGTGGCCAGCAGCTCGAAGCCGCGCGCCGCGTCGGGGTTCGCGTCGGGCACCCGGCTGCCGAACGACATGGCAGCGTTGATCTTCGTCTTCTCGCCGTGGAAGTTGGCCTTCTTGAAGGCGGGGATATCGACGTAGAGGTCGCGTGGCAACGAGAAGAGATACGCCCGGTCCATCGACGCCGGCACGTGCAGGATCATGATCGAGTCGGCAAGCGGCGCCGCCGTGGGCGTACGCGGGTCGATGCCCACCAGCAGGATGTTGAGGGGGCCCTTGATGTCGCTCTTCTTCTCCTTGGCGCCCGCCGCCTGGTCGCCGAAGAGGTCGGCCTTGCCGACCGCGCCCTCGTAGCGGGCCATCAGCACCTCGGTGCCGACCAGCGCCGCCCCGCTGAGCATGGTCAACACGGCGCCGAACACCGTGCAGACCCTCGCCCAGCGTGGGACGCCCCGCCACACGGACTTCCTGCGGCCACTCTTGCCGGCCTTAGCCACGAGCATCTCCGTTCGTTACGCCCACGTGGGAAAGACGGGCGCACGTCGCCGAAAGGTTGCAAAGATGAACGCTCGTTCACATGAGCGCGCGGAACGACCGTAGCGCGGCCAACGCGAGAGCGACGACCACGAGTAACGGACCGCGACGATGATAGGGCGCGAAGATGAACAAAAGACTGCCCCGGCATTGCCGGGGCAGTCTTTTGGTGACGAATCCGATGGGGCTGGTCAGCCCTTCATCAGCTCCTCAGCCTTACGCTCCAGGTCCTCGAGACCGCCGCACATGAAGAACGCCTGCTCGGGGAAGTGGTCGTACTCGCCCTCGCTGATCTTGCGGAACGCCTCGATGGTCTCCTTGATCGGGACCGTCGAGCCCGGCACGCCGGTGAACTGCTCCGCGGCGTACGTGTTCTGCGAGAGGAAACGCTCGATCCGCCGCGCGCGCTGCACGGTGATCTTGTCTTCCTCGGAGAGCTCCTCGATACCGAGGATGGCGATGATGTCCTGCAGGTCGCGGTAGCGCTGCAGGATCCGCTTCACCTCGGTGGCGACCTGGAAGTGCTCCTGGCCGACGAACTCCGGGGCGAGAATCCGGGACGAGGACGCCAGCGGGTCCACGGCCGGGTAGATGCCCTTGTCGGAGATCGACCGCTCCAGGTTCGTGGTCGCGTCGAGGTGGGCGAACGTGGTGGCCGGGGCGGGGTCGGTGTAGTCGTCCGCCGGCACGTAGATCGCCTGCATCGAGGTGATGGCCTGGCCCCGGACGGACGTGATCCGCTCCTGGAGCTCGCCCATCTCGTCGGCCAGGGTCGGCTGGTAACCCACCGCGCTCGGCATGCGGCCGAGCAGGGTGGAGACCTCCGAGCCGGCCTGCGTGAAGCGGAAGATGTTGTCGATGAAGAGCAGCACCTCCTGCTTCTTCACGTCCCGGAAGTACTCCGCCATGGTCAGCGCGGAGAGCGCCACCCGCAGACGGGTGCCCGGCGGCTCGTCCATCTGGCCGTAGACCAGCGCGGTCTTGTCGATGACGCCGGACTCGGTCATCTCGGCGATGAGGTCGTTGCCCTCACGGGTCCGCTCACCCACGCCGGCGAACACCGACGTACCACCGAAGTTACGGGCAACCCGGGTGATCATCTCCTGGATGAGCACCGTCTTGCCCACACCCGCGCCGCCGAACAGGCCGATCTTGCCGCCCTTGACGTACGGGGCGAGCAGGTCGATGACCTTGATGCCGGTCTCCAGCATCTCGGTCTTCGGCTCCAGGTCGGCGAAGGCCGGGGCCTTGCGGTGGATGCCCCACCGGTCGTCCGCCTGGATGGTCTCGCCCTCGGTGAGGTTGAGGCACTCGCCGATCGCGTTGAACACGTGGCCCTTGACCGCGTCGCCCACCGGAACGGTGATCGGCTCGCCGCGGTCCTGCACCTCCGCGCCACGGACCAGGCCGTCCGTCGGCTGCATCGAGATGGCGCGGACCAGGTTGTCACCCAGGTGCTGGGCGACCTCCAGGGTCAGCGTCTTCTCACCGCCGGACAGGTTCACCTTCACGTTGAGTGCGTTGAACAGGGCCGGCATGGCGTCGCGCGGGAACTCGGCGTCGACGACCGGGCCGATGACCCGGACCACGCGACCCGTGGCCGTCTTGGTCTCTACTGGGGCAGTCATCACACTTCACTTCCCGACGCGGCCAGCGCGTTGGCGCCGCCGACGATCTCGCTGATCTCCTGGGTGATCCCGGCCTGCCGGGCCGAGTTCATCTCACGCGTGTACTTGTCGATCATGTCTTCGGCGTTGTCGGTGGCGCTCTTCATCGCCCGCCGACGCGACGCCGACTCACTCGCCGCCGACTCGATCAACGCCGCGTAGATCCGCGTGTTGATGTACCTCGGCAGGAGCGCGTCGAGCAGTGCCTCCGCCTCCGGCTCGAACTCGTACGCCGGCAGCAGCCCCTCGGAGCGCGGCCGGTCCTCCACCTGCATCGGACCGATGACCTTGGTGACCGGGGTCTGCGTCATCAGCGAGTGGAACTCGGTGTAGACGATGTGCAGCTCGTCGACGCCGAGCACGCCATCCGCACCGGCGCCACCGTCGACGTCGTCCGCGCCGGCCGTGAACGCCTTGATCAGCGTCTCACCGACGGTGCGGGCGTCCTCGAACGACGGCTGCTCGCTGAACCCGGTCCAAGTCGCCTCCATCGGCCGGTCACGGAACCGGTAGAACCCGACGCCCTTACGCCCGATGACGTAGAGAACCGGCTCCTTGCCGTCCGCCCTGAGCCGCGCGATCAGCGACTCCGCCATTTTGATCGCGTTGGAGCTGTAACCGCCGGCCAGGCCACGGTCGCTGGTGACCAACAGGACGCCCGCCCGCCGCACCCGCTCGCGCGGGGTGAGCAGCGGGTGGTCGATCCGCGCGTTGGACGCCAGCGCCGTGAGCACACCGGTGATGGCCTGGGCGTACGGCAGGGACGCCTGCACCCGAGCCTGGGCCTTGGCGATCCGGCTCGTCGCCACGAGCTCCATCGCCTTGGTGATCTTCTTCATCGACTTCGCCGAGCGGATCCGTTGACGAAGAACGCGTACCTGGGCCGCCATGGGATCAGCTCTCGGCCGGGCGGTCGGTCGCGCCGTCGCGGAAGCGGGTCACCGTCTCGCGGTTCTCGTCACCCTCCAGCGGGGCGGCCGGCGCGTCGTTGACCTTGCGCTCGTCCTCCTTGCCGAGGAAGACCTGCTTGAACTCGCCGATCGCGGCGTCCAGGGAGTTGATGATGTCATCGTTCCACTGGTTGTCGGCGATCCCGGCCAGGATGCCCTGGTGCTTGTGCCGCAGGTACTGGAGGAACTCCGACTCGAAGCGGCGCACCTCGCCCACCGGGATGTCGTCCAGCTTGCCCTCGGTGCCGGCCCAGACCGAGACGACCTGCTCCTGCACCGGGAACGGCGAGTAGTTCGGCTGCTTGAGCAGCTCGACCAGGCGCGAACCGCGGTCCAGCTGGGCCCGGGAGGCCCGGTCCAGGTCGGAGGCGAAGGCGGCGAACGCCTCCAGCTCGCGGTACTGCGCGAGGTTGAGCCGCAGCGAGCCGGCGACCTTCTTCATCGGCTTCACCTGCGCGGCGCCACCGACCCGGGAGACCGAGGTACCGACGTTGATCGCCGGACGGACGCCCTGGTTGAACAGGTCGGTCTCCAGGAAGATCTGGCCGTCGGTGATCGAGATGACGTTGGTCGGGATGAAGGCCGAGATGTCGTTGGCCTTCGTCTCGATGATCGGCAGACCGGTCATCGAGCCGCCACCCAGCTCGTCGGAGAGCTTCGCGCAGCGCTCCAGCAGACGGGAGTGCAGGTAGAAGACGTCACCCGGGTACGCCTCACGGCCCGGCGGGCGACGCAGCAGCAGCGACACGGCCCGGTACGCCTCGGCCTGCTTGCTCAGGTCGTCGAAGACGATCAGGACGTGCTTGCCGCCGTACATCCAGTGCTGCCCGATGGACGAGCCGGTGTACGGGGCCAGGTACTTGAAGCCGGCCGGGTCGGACGCCGGGGAGGCGACGATGGTCGTGTACTCCATCGCGCCCGCCTCCTCCAGCTGCCCCTTGATCGAGGCGATGGTGGAGGCCTTCTGACCGATGGCGACGTAGATGCAGCGGACCTGCTTCTTCGGGTCGCCGGTGCGCCAGTTGTCCCGCTGGTTGAGGATGGCGTCCAGGGCGACAGTGGTCTTACCGGTCTTCCGGTCGCCGATGATCAGCTGCCGCTGGCCCCGACCGATCGGGGTCATCGCGTCGATGGCCTTGATGCCGGTCTGCAGCGGCTCGTCGACGGACTGCCGGGACATCACGTTCGGAGCCTGCAGCTCCAGCTCGCGGAAGCCCTCGTTGGCGATGTCGCCGAGGCCGTCGATCGGCTGGCCGAGCGCGTTGACCACGCGGCCGAGGAAGGCGTCGCCGACCGGAACGGAGAGAACCCGCTCGGTGCGCTTGACGCGCTGCCCCTCCTCCAGCTTGGCGGAGTCACCGAGGACGACGACACCGATCTCCCGGACGTCGAGGTTCAACGCCACGCCGAGCGTGCCGTCCTCGAACTCCAGGAGCTCGTTGGTCATGGTCGAGGGCAGGCCCTCGACGTGGGCGATGCCGTCGCCGGTGTCGGCGACGGTGCCGACCTCCTCGCGGGAGACGTCGGACGAGTAGGAGGAGACGTAGCGCTCCAGGGCGCCGCGGATCTCCTCCGTCGAGATGGTCAGCTCGGCCATCCTCTGCTTCCTTAAAATTCAGGGGCCCGGGATACCTAGTACCGACCGGTCCGAATGGCGTCTGTCATTCCGGGCGCTGCCCGGCCGAACCGCCCCAGCGCTGGGCGGCGAAGCCGTTCAGCCCTTGGGCGGCGAAGCCGTTTCAGCGCTTCGCGAGCGCGTTGCGGGTCTCGTTGAGGCGGCGGAGGATGGTGCCGTCGTACAGGTCGGAGCCGACCCGCACGCTCACGCCACCCAGGACGTGGGGGTCGACCGTCTGCTTGACGGAGACCTCTCGACCGTATATCGCGCTGAGGCTCGCACCCAGCCGACGCTCGTCCTCGTCACTCAACGGGGCCGCGACGGTCACGTACGCCACCTGCCGGTCGCGTCGCTCGGCCGCGAGCTCCACCAGGCGGGTGAGCGCCCCGATGAAGGAGCGTCCCCCGAATCCGCCCAACGCCGCCTCGACGAGGCGGACGGTGACCGGGCGGGCCTTGTCGGCGAGCAGCTCGCGGGCCAGCGTGGCCCGCTGCTCGACCGGCGCGACCGGGTCGGCCAGCGCGTTGCTCAGCGCCGACTGACCGGCCACGACCTGGCCGAAGCGGAACAGCTCGTCCTCGACCTCGCCCAGCTCGCCGGCCTTGTCAGCACTGGCGAGCAGCGCCTCCACGCCGAGGCGCTCGGCGCCGTCGAGCAACTCCGACGGTGCCGACCACCGGCCGGACACCAGGACCACGAGCAGGTCGAGTGCGTCGGAGCCGATCCGACCGCCCAGCATGTCGCCGAGCAGGGCGCCCCGGTCCTCGCCGGAGCGGGCCGGCTCGGACAGCGCCCGGCGCAGCCGCGGCTCGCGCCGCAGCAGGGCCGCCACGGAGAGGATGGCGTCGGCGGTGGACGTCACCGCCGACGGCTCCGCGCCGCGGACGTACGCGTCGAGGCGCTCGGCCGCGACCTTGTACGACTCCCGGCTGGCGGCCTGCATCAGCGGGCCCCCGTGCTCTCGAGACCGCTCAGGAACCGGTCGACGGTGCCCTTGCGTCGCGCCTCGTCGGCCAGCGACTCACCGACGATCTTGCTGGCCAGGTCCACCGCGATGGTGCCGACCTCGGCACGCAGCTCACGCACGATGGTGGCCCGCTCGGCGGCGAGCGCATCCTTGCCGGCCTGGATGACCCGGTCGGACTCTTCCCGCGCCTTGGCGAGGATGTCCTGTCGGATGCCCTCGGCGTCGGCCCGCGCGTCGTCACGGATCTTCGCGGCGTCGGTGCGGGCCTCAGCGAGCTGGGCACGGTACTGCTCGAGCAGCTGGTTCGCCTCGGCCTGGGCGGCCTCGGCGCGCTTGATGCCGCCCTCGATCGCGTCGACCCGGGCCTGGAACGTCTGCTCCATGCGGGGGAAGACGAACTTCATCAGCACGAAGCAGAGCACGGCGAAGGCGACCGAACCGACCACGATCTCCTGCCAGAGCGGGATGATCGGGTTGTGGGTCGACTCACCACCCTCAGCGGCGAGGAAGTACATGGTTACCTCCCGGTCTATGGGCGGGATCAGCCGGCCCAGATGAAGCCGAAGGCGATGCCCAGCAGCGCCAGCGCCTCGATGACGGCGAAGCCGATCCAGACGTACGGCAGAGTCATCCGGGACGACTCCGGCTGGCGGGCGGTCGACTGGATGTAGGCGGCGAAGACCAGGCCAACGCCGATGCCCGGGCCGATGGCCGCGAGGCCGTAGCCGATGGCGGCGGTGCTGCCCTCTACCGCGGCGAGAACGCTAGCGTCCATTGGTGTGGTTCCTCCTGGTTATCACGCGTGACTCTCACGCGGGACGACAACGGTTGGTGCGGTGGATCAGTGCTCGTCGGCGAGCGCGCCCTGCACGTAGCTGGCGGTGAGGACGGTGAAGACGTATGCCTGCAGGCAGATCACCAGGAACTCGAGGAAGGTGAGCGCGATGGTCATCACCCAGGAGAGCACCGAGACCGGAGCCAGCCAGGCGTTGGCGCTCAGCATCGCGAAACCGCCGAGCGTGAATACCAGCAGGAGCATGTGACCGGCGAACATGTTCGCGAAGAGACGAACCGCGAGCGAGAACGGCCGGACGATGAAGGTCGAGAAGAGCTCGATCGGGATCAGCAGCGGCAGGATGTACCAGGGTGCCGGCGGGATCAGCGAGTTCTTGAAGTACTTGACGAAGCCGTGGTGCCGGATGCCGATGTAGTTGAACAGCACGTAGCTGATGATCGCGAGGATCGCCGGGAAGGCGATGTGCGAGTTCGGCGAGATCTGGAAGAACGGGATGATCGCGAACGCGTTCGTCAGCAGCACGAAGCAGAAGAGCGTCGTGAAGTAGGGGGCGAACCGCACACCGGCGTGGCCGATCATGTCGACGGCGATGTTGTTGCGCACGAAGCCGTAGATCGACTCGGCGAGCCACTGCTTCTTCGTCGGCACGAGCTGCGGCTTCCGGTACGTCGCCAGGAAGAAGATGATCAGGACGCCGACCGCGATCCAGACCATCGCCGTGATCTTGGTGAACCAGTAGGAGTCGTGGGCACCCCACGGCAGGATGCTGGGCAGGTAGAAGTCCTCCACCGTGGGTGGGAATGCCGCCTGGCCCGCTGCCAGAACGTTCGCCTGTCCGAACACCGCGTCCCTTCCTAAGTAGGCGTGCCGAGTCGGCGGACGACCAGGATGATGCCCCCGGCCATTCCGAGCACGACGCCGATCCCGGTGGCGACGCCGCCGGTGTCGAGCCACTGGTCAACCAGCCAGCCGATGAAACCCCACACGAGCATGCCTCCGATGAGGTAGCTGAGCGCGGTCCAACCCTGACCGGCGCCGGACGGAATGTCGTCCGGTTCACCGGCGGGACGGGGGGTTTGGTCACCAGCCATGACGGGGCGAACGATATCAGCCGGGAAGACGAGGCTGTGCCTCACCCCCCGCACAACCGTCGTTGTGTGGGCATCTCTGGGCTCGCGTCGTCTGTGGGCACGCTACTCCCCTTCCGCCCGTCGGAGAATGACCGGAGGCCGACACATTGCCGCGCGTCCGAAAGCTGGGACGACGACCGACCGATCGCCAGGTCAGCTCCGCGGTCGGCGGGCATGCACCCTGGTCAGCCACCAGATGTGCACTGCTGTCCACACTGCCACCCCGGCGACGATGCCGAGGCAGAGCGGGACCAACCCGGGCCAACCGGTCGACGCGACAGCCACCATGACCACACCCAGGAGGGTGAACTTCAGCGCGTACAGGCCCAGCCCGAGCGGCAGCACCAACTGCGTGTTGATCCGGTCGGCCCAGGCCAGCACCACGGTCGTGAGGGTGTAGCTGAGCACCGTGACGCCGACGCCGGCCGCCGCGCCGAAAGCGGCCGTCACCCCGCCGGTGGCCCCACCCACCACCGCGGCGACCGCGGCCAGCGCCACCGACGCGGCCAGGAGCACCGGCAGGTGCCGCAGCCGCCACCGCCGGTCGGTGTCGGCCTCGACCACCCCGGGCTCAGCCACGGGGGTACGCCGGGAAGGCGGCGGCCAGCTCGGCCACCTCGGCACCGACGCGGGCCAGCTCGTCGGCGCCGCCCGGGGCACCGGGATCGGTGCGTACCGCCCGGGCGATCAGGGCGGCCACCTGCCGCAGCTCCCCCTCCCGCATCCCCTGGGTCGTGACGCTCGGCGTGCCCACCCGGATGCCGGAGGCCACCATCGGCGGCTGCGGGTCGTACGGGATGGCGTTCTTGTTCAGGGTGATCGACGCGGCGTCGCAGCGGTTCTCCGCCTCGGCGCCCGTGACGCCCACCTCCCGCAGGTCGATCAGGGCCAGATGGGTGTCGGTGCCGCCGGACACCTGTCGCATCCCCTCGGCGGCCAGGCCGGCCGCGAGCGCCTGCGCGTTGCGGACCACCTGACCGGCGTACGTCTGGAACTCCGGCTGGGCCGCCTCGCGCAGCGCGACCGCCTTCGCGGCGACCGCGTGCATCAGCGGGCCGCCCTGGGTGAACGGGAAGACCGCCTTGTCGATCCGCTGGGCCAGCGACTCCCGGCACAGGATCATGCCGCCGCGCGGGCCGCGCAGCACCTTGTGGGTCGTGGCGCAGACGACGTCGGCGTACGGCACCGGCGACGGGATCGCCCGGCCGGCGACCAGGCCGATGAAGTGCGCGGCGTCCACCATCAGGTACGCGCCGACCTCGTCGGCGATCTCCCGGAACCGGGCGAAGTCGATGAGGCGGGAGTACGCCGTGGCACCACAGATGATCATCTTGGGTCGGTGCGCCCGGGCCAGGTCCCGTACCTCGTCGTAGTCGATCATCTCGGTGTCGGGGCGGACCGTGTAGCCGACCGGGTGGAACCACTTGCCGGAGAAGTTCACCCGGCTGCCGTGGGTGAGGTGCCCACCGTGCGGCAGGTCCATCGCCAGCACCGTGTCCCCCGGCTGCACCAGCGCGGCGTAGGCGGCCAGGTTGGCGCTCGCCCCGGAGTGCGGCTGGAGGTTGGCGTGCTCGGCCCCGAAGAGCTCCCTGGCCCGGGCGATGCCGATCTCCTCGGCCCGGTCCACCTCGGCGCAACCGCCGTAGTAGCGCCGGCCCGGATAGCCCTCGGCGTACTTGTTGGTGAGCGTCGAACCGAGCGCGGCCAACACCGCCGGCGAGGTCAGATTTTCGCTGGCGATCAGCTGAAGGCCGCCCCGCAGCCGGTCCAGCTCGCCGAGGACCACCTCGGCGATCTCCGGGTCGGTGGCCCTGAGCTCGGCGAAATCCGGCCCCCAGAAGGTGCTCGTCTCGGTCTCCACAGCGAACGAGTCTAGGGGGCCGCACACTGGGATCCGTGAGATGCCTCGTCACCGGAGCCACCGGATACATCGGCGGGCGACTGACGCCACTGCTGCTCGCCGACGGTCACACCGTCCGCTGCCTCGCCCGCAAGGCGGTGCGGCTGCGCGACGTGCCCTGGGCCTCGGCGGCCGAGATCGTCGAGGGCGACCTGAGCCGGCCGGAGACGCTGCCCGCCGCGTTCGCCGACGTGGACGTCGCGTACTTCCTGGTGCACTCGCTGGGTCGGCCCGACTTCGAGGTCGCCGACCGGACGGCCGCGACCAACTTCGCGGCGGCGGCCCGCGCGGCCGGCGTACGCCGGATCGTCTACCTGGGCGGCCCGGAGCCGGCCGCCGACGCGGAGGTCCCCTCGCCGCACCTGCGGTCCCGGGCCGAGGTGGGCCGGATCCTGCTGGACAGCGGGGTCCCCACGGCGGTGCTCCGCGCCGCGGTGATCATCGGGTCCGGCTCGGCGTCGTTCGAGATGCTGCGCTACCTCACCGAGCGCCTGCCCGCCATGGTCACCCCGCGCTGGGTGCGGAACCGGATCCAGCCGATCGCCGTCCGCGACGTGCTGCGCTACCTGGCCGGCTGCGTCGCGCTCCCGCCGGAGGTCAACCGCGGCTTCGACATCGGCGGCCCGGACGTGCTCTCTTTCCTCGACATGATGCAGCGCTACGCCCGGGTGGCCGGGCTGCGTCGACGGATCATCGTGCCGGTGCGGCCGCTCACCCCGTCGCTCTCCTCGCACTGGGTCGGCCTCATCACGCCGGTGCCGAACGCCATCGCCCGCCCGCTGGTGGAGAGCCTCATCCACGAGGCCGTCGCGCACGAGCACGACATCGCCAGGTACGTGCCGGACCCGCCCGGCGGGCTGACCGGCTTCGACGACGCGGTGGCGCTGGCGCTGGCCAAGGTACGCGACGCCCAGGTGGAGACCCGCTGGTCGACCGCGAGCGGCCCGGACGCGCCCGCCGAGCCCCTCCCCAGCGACCCGGAGTGGTCCGGTGGCACCGCGTACACCGACATCCGTGAGCGGGCGGTCGACGCGTCACCGGCGGCGCTCTGGCGGGTCATCGAGGGCGTCGGCGGCGAACACGGCTGGTACTCCTTCCCCCTGGCCTGGTCGATCCGCGGCTGGCTGGACCGGCTGATCGGCGGCGTCGGGCTACGCCGGGGCCGACGCGACCCGCACCACCTCCAGGTCGGCGAGGCGCTGGACTTCTGGCGGGTCGAGGAGATCGTCCCCGGCGAGCTGCTGCGGCTGCGCGCCGAGATGCGGCTACCCGGCCGGGCCTGGCTGGAGATGCGGGCACTGCGGGCCGACGACGGCCGCAGCCGCTACCAGCAACGCGCCGTCTTCCTGCCCCGCGGCCTCGCCGGCCACGCCTACTGGGGCTCGGTGGCCCCGTTCCACGCGGTGGTCTTCGGCGGCATGGCCCGCAACATCGCCCGCAACGCCGAACAGGCTTCCTGACCACCCCGCCTCGGACGGGTCAGTTGCCGGTGCGGGCCCCGGTGACCTGGAACGCGGCCCGCTCGCTCGGCGGGACGAAGTCGCGGACCGGCTGGTCGCGCAGGGCGACGCCGAGCACCTCCCCCACCGCGGTCACCATCCGGGCCTGCACCGCCTGACCGACCGCGTCGCGGGGATCGTCCGGGTTGGCCGCCATCGAGGCGACCGCCAACTGCGGGGTGAAGGCCACCACCGTCTCCGTCTCGTACCGCTCCGAGCTGCCGGTCTTGCCGGCCACCGGACGGCCCAGCCGGGAACGCAGGTCGGGCGCGGTGGCGCCGTCGCACCGCCCGTACATCGACTGGTCGCCCACCGGGCAGCGGGCCGCGTCCGCCGCCGCCCGCGCCACGTCGGTGTCGAGCACCTGCCGGCAGTCCGGCTTGGCGGCGTCGACCGGCCGGCCACCCGAGTCGGTGATCGAGACCACCGGCAGCGGCGCGCACCGGGTCCCCTCGGCGGCCACCGTGGCGTACGCCGTGGCCAGGTCCAACGGGGTCGTCGCGGCCACGCCCAGGGTGAACGGACCCCAGTCCTTCGCGCCGTACCGGGCGAGCCGGGCATCGGAGTCGGCACGCAGCACGATGCCCAGCCGCTCGGCCATCTCCACCACCCGGTCGGCGCCGACCCGCTCGGTGAGCCAGGCGAAGTAGGTGTTCACCGAGCGGCCGAACGCGGTCCACATGGTGCGCGGGCCGTCCATCGACGAAGGGCTGGCGTTGGCCGGGCACCAGCGGCCGTCGCAACTGCCCGGGCCGGTCACCGGGAAGCGGGTGCGCAGCTGGGTGGGCGCGACGAAGTCCGTCGACAGCGGCATCCCGGACTCCAGCGCGGCGAGCAGGGCGAAGAGCTTGAACGTGGACCCGCCCTGGTACCCCTCGATCGCGCCGCCGCCGGCGACCAGCTGGTTGACCGTGTTCGGGTGGTTCTTCTGCCCGACCGGGTTGTCCTCGACGCTGTAGTTGCGGTTCACCGACATCGCCAGCACCCGGCCGGTGCCGGGCTGCACGACCACGGTCGGCACCGCCCGCGCCTCGGTCGGCCGGTAGATCCGCAGGACCTGCTCGGTGGTGGCCCGCTGCACCCCCGGGTCCAGCGAGGAGACGATGGAGAACCCGCCCCGGCGCAGCGTGCGTTGCCGCTCGTCGGCGGTCGACCCGAACGCCGGCTGGTCGCTCCACCACCCGGTGAACCAGTCGCAGAAGAACCCCCAGTCGTTGTGCGCGTCGGGCACGCCCGTGCAGTCGTTCGGGGTTTCGCTGGGCCGTAGCTGCAACGGCTCGGCCCGGGCCGCCGCCGCCGCCTCCGCCGACACCTGGCCGGTCTCCACCAACTGCTCCAGCACGTACGTCCGCCGGTTCAGCGCGCTGTCGGCGTCCCCGTTGATCGGGTCGTCGCTGTCCGGGGAGCGGACCAGGCCGGCCAGCAGCGCGGCCTGGGCGAGGGTGAGGTCGGCGGGGCTGCGGGAGAAGTAGCGCTTGCTGGCCGCCGCGATGCCGTACGCGCCGGCGCCGAAGTAGGCGATGTTCAGGTAGCGGGTGAGGATCTCCTCCTTGTTCAGCTCCCGCTCCATCGCCAGGGCGTACCGCATCTCCTGGAGCTTGCGGGCGGTGGTGACCTCGGTGGCCGCCCGACGCTGCCGCTCGGTCAGCCGGGGGTCGCTGCTCAGGACGTTGCGGACGTACTGCATGGTCAGCGTCGAGGCGCCCTGCCGGGTCTGGCCGTCGCGCTTGTTCACGGTGAAGGCGCGCACCACACCGCGCAGGTCCACCCCGCTGTGCTGGTAGAACCGGACGTCCTCGGCGGCCACGATCGCCTGGCGCATCACCGGCGCCACCTCCCGCAGCGGCACGTCCCACCGGTCCTCCTGGTAGAAGGAGGTGATCAGGGTGGTGCCGTCGTTGGCGTAGAGGTTGGAGCGCTGCGCGGTGGGGGGCGTCCGCAGGGTGTTCGGCAGCTCCGAGTAGGGCGTGGACAGGGCGCTGAAGCCGATTCCGAAGACCAGGGCCGCGGGCAGGGCGGCCACGGCCAGCACCAGCCCGGCCAGTACGCCGGCGATCACCACGGTCAGCAGTTTGTCGAGATGGGCCCGGATCATCAGCTCTCCCCGCAGGAGCCGGTCACGCTAGGACCCGTTCAGAATGACCCGGAACGCCCCGTTCGCCCCGGGTTTTCACCAAACCCGGAGGAAACTCGCACGGCGCTCAGGGCAGCAGCGCGCCGACCAGCGGGTGGACCGTCTCCTCGATCTCGTCGGCGACCCGGCTGAAGCACTGGTCGCCGCGACCCCACGGGTCGTCCAGATCGTCCGTCGGCAACGCCGAGACACCCAGCCGGGCGTCCTGCGCCGCGGCCACCAGGGCCACGCCCCGGGCGTACACCGCCTCCGGAGTCGCCTCGGCCGGCGGCAACACGCTCGCGTCCACCGCCGCGAGCAACCGGCCGAACTCGCCCAGCACGAACGTGCGGGCCGCCGCGTCCGGCCGCAACGCCACCACGTACTCCTGCTGGTCGGCGGTCGCGGTCAGCACCAGGTCGGCGGCGTCGATGTGGTCCGAACGCAGCTTGCGCGCGGTGAAGCCCTCGACGTCCCCGCCGCGCCCGACGACCTGCCGCGCCGCCGGTGGGTTCATCTCCTCGCCCGCGTGCCAACCACCGGTGCCGGCGCTGTGACTGAACAGCAGCTCCTCCGCCCGCGCCGGGTCCTGCTCACGCCGGGCCAACCGCTCCCGCACCGCGAGGGCGAGCAGCCGCTCGGCCATCGGCGACCGACAGATGTTGCCCATGCAGACGTGCAGCACGGTGAACGGGGGCACTCAGGCCCCCTGGCTGTCGACGAGATCCGGAACCACGTCGCGCAGCTTCTCCAGCGGGATCGCGCCGGCCCGCAACAACTGCGGCACCTCACCGGTCAGATCCACGATCGTGCTGGGCACCGGGTCCGGGCAGGGCCCGGCCTCCAGGTACGCCCGCACCGAGTAGCTGAGCTGATCCCGCGCCTCCTCGGCGGTCACCGCGGCGGGCTGACCCGTCTTGTTGGCCGACGACACCGCCATCGGACCGGTCTCCCGCAGCACCTCCAGGGCCACCGGGTGCAGCGGCATCCGCACCGCCACCGTGCCCGTCTTGTCGCCCAGATCCCACTGGAGGCTCGGCGAGTGCTCGACGACGATCGTCAACGCACCCGGCCAGAACGCCTCCACCAGGTCACGCGCGGCCGTGGGCAGCGAGAAGACCAACCCGTCCAGGGTGTGCCGGGACCCGATCAGCACCGGCGGCGGCATCTGCCGACCCCGGCCCTTCGCGTCCAGCAGCGCCTTGACCGCGTACGGGGTGAACGCGTCCGCGCCGATCCCGTAGACGGTGTCCGTCGGAAGGACGACCAGTTCGCCGTTCTTGACCGCCTCGATGGCCGCGGCGATGCCGCGGTCCCGATCGGCGGGCGACCGGCAGTCGTAGAGCATCACGAGGAGTGAGTCTGCCACGCCGCCGCGCCCGGGGCGTGCTGGCCGTCCGCCCGTCGGGACGCGGTGGCGTACCGGGGCCGGCCGGTGAGGTCCCGATGCTCCGCGACGGCGGTGAACCGGCCGTCCGCGACGAACAGGCCGGGCACCGCCGCGCCGTGCGTGTCGTCGTGCTCGACGCCCACCACCCCGTCCGGGCGCAGCAGCGCCGCCGCCCGGGTGATCACCGGCCGGATCACCGCCAGGCCGTCCGGGCCACCGAAGACCGCCTCCGCCGGGTCGTGCGCGGCCACCTCGGGCGGCACCACCACCTCGACCGGCACGTACGGCGGGTTGCAGAGCAGCACGTCCACCCGACCGGCCAGCTCCGCCAGCAGGTCCGGCGCGGTCACGTCCGCCTCGACCACCTCGATCGGGCGGTCCCCCGCCGCGGCCCGCTCCGCCGCGTTGCGCCGCAGCCACGCCAGCGCCTCCGGGGACCGCTCCACCGCCACCACGCGTGCCCCCGGCAGCTCCTGCGCCACCGCCAGCGCGATGGCGCCGGAGCCGCTGCACAGGTCCACCACCAGCGGGTCAGGTCGGCCCCGGGCCTGCTCGACGCCCCAGCCGGCCAGCAACTCCGTCTCCGGCCGGGGCACGAAGACACCCGGGCCGACCGCCAGCTCCAGGTGCCGGAACGCGGCCCGGCCGGTCAGGTGCTGCAACGGCTCCCGCCCGGCGCGCCGGCGGACCAGTTCGTCGAGCCGCGCCAGCTCGTCGGCGCCCAGGTCGTCGGCGAGCGCCAGCCGGCCGCGCGGCACCCCCAGCACGTACGCCGCCAGCAGTTCCGCCTCCACCCGGGCCGGGCCCACCCCCGAGGCGGCGAGCGCCCGGGCCGCGCGGGCCACCGCGGCGGACGGACGGAGCCGCCCTGTCCCTTCGGAGGGGTGTTGCGGCAGAGTGGTCACACGATAATCATGATGCGTCGCGGGCTACGTGACGAACGGGTGCGCCGAGACGCACACGACAGGAGGTCGGCGGGTGGGCTGGCTCGACCGGGTCGATGACCAGGTTGACACCCTGACGCACGCCCGGGCGTTGCAGGAGGCCAGCCGCTCGGCGGAGGCGTACGGTCTGCTGGAGCGGGTGATCCGCACCACCGACGACCCGGCGGCGCGAGCGGACGCCATGGTGCAGCGCCTCTCCGCGCTGATCAATCTCGGTCGGACGGCGGAGTTCACCCGGACCATCGAAGAGGCGTCGGCGGCGGTCCGGGACCTCGCCGAGCCCTACCTGCACGGGCACCTCAACGCGCTCGCGGCGCTCGCCGCGCACCACCAGGGCGCACTGGACCGCTGCGTCACCCACCTGGTGAAGGCCGCCCGGGCGCTGAGCGCCGTGGAGGACCCGGACCGGGACACCGCCTGGGGCTGGCACGACCTCGCGATGGCCTACAGCTATCTCAGTTTCCACGGGTACGCCCTGGGCGCGATAGAACGCGCCAGGCAACTCGGCGTGACCTCCGGAATCCCCGAGGAGACGTTCGCCGCGCCGGGTATCCGGCTGCGCAACGCCGTGGCACTGGACCACAACGGCGACAGCGACGGCTGCCTGCGGGTGCTCCGCGACGTCGCCGCCGACCTGGCCCGGTTCGTGCGCAACGGTCGCGCCGACCGGCTGCGCCCGAGCAGCCTCGCCGCGTACGGGTACGCGGCGGCCCGGCAGGCCGCGCTCGGCGACCGGGTGGAGCCGACCGCCGACACCGACCCGTCGCAACTGCTCCAGAACGGCGGTGACAGCGCCCGGGCGCGGGACATGCGGCACCTCGGGCAGGTCTGCCTGGCCGTCGCCGCCGGCCGGCCGATCGAGGCGGTGGCCCGGCTGGACACCATCCGGGTCTCCACCGAGACCCTCGGCGCGGCGGAACCGGCCCGGTTGCGCAGCATCGCGCTGGCCCGCGCCGGGGATCACGTGGCCGCGCACCGGGCCGACCGGCTGGCGTTCCGGCTGGCCGCGCAGCGCAACGACCGGCTGCGCGACGTCTACATCGACGGCATCGCCGCCCGGATCGACCACGAGGAGATGCGCCGCGAGGCGGCCCGGTTCGAGGGTGAGGCACTTACCGACCCGCTCACCGGCCTGCCGAACCGCCGCCGAATCGAGCGGTACATCACCGCGGTGGTCACCCGCGGCGAGCGGGTGGTGATCGGCGTCTGCGACCTGGACGGGTTCAAGGCGGTCAACACCCGGCACGGGCACCACTCGGGCGACCTGGTCCTGCAACGCATCGCCGGGGTGATCAACCGGGTGATGCGCCGGGGCGACTTCGTGGCCCGCTACGGCGGTGACGAGTTCGTCGTGGTGCTGCCGGACACCGGGATGGCCGAGGCCGCCGAGGTGGCCCGGCGGATCGAGGCGGCGGTGCGCGCCGAGGACTGGGAGTCGCTGGTGCCGGGCACCCCGGTCGGGGTGAGCATCGGCTTCGCCGAGGTCTCCGGCGGCGGTGGACTACGCGACGCGCTCAGCCTCGCCTTCGAGGTGGCCGACCGGGAGATGCTCCGCGCCAAGTCCCGGCCCCGCGCCAGCTGACCCGCCGGCGCGGCCGGGTCAGCGGCGGGTCAGCTCGGTGTCGCCGGCCAGGCGGGCCGCGCGGTCGGCCTCGGTCAGGGCGTCCAGGACGCCGTCCAGCTCACCGGCCAGCGCCAGGTCCAGGTTGTACGCCGTGTAGCCGATCCGGTGGTCGGTGATCCGGTTCTGCGGAAAGTTGTAGGTGCGGATCCGCTCCGAGCGGTCCACCGTGCGTACCTGCGCCTTGCGGGCGTCCGAGGCCGCGGCGTCGGCCTGCTCCTGGGCGGCCGCGAGCAGCCGGGCCCGCAGGATGCGCATGGCCTGCTCCCGGTTCTGCAACTGGGACTTCTCGTTCTGGCAGGACACGACGATGCCGGTCGGCAGGTGGGTGATCCGCACCGCCGAGTCGGTGGTGTTCACCGACTGCCCGCCCGGCCCGGACGAACGGAACACGTCGATCCGCAGGTCGTTCTGGTCGATGGTGACGTCGACGTCCTCGGCCTCGGGCAGCACCAGCACCCCGGCGGCGCTGGTGTGGATCCGGCCCTGCGACTCGGTGACCGGGACGCGCTGCACCCGGTGCACGCCGCCCTCCCACTTGAGCCGCGACCAGACGCCGTTGCCGCCGTCGGGCACACCCTTGGTCCGGATCGACAGCGACACGTCCTTGACCCCGCCGAGGTCCGAGTCCTGCGCGTCGATCACCTCGGTGACCCAGCCGTGGCGTTCGGCGTACCGGGTGTACATCCGCAGCAGGTCACCGGCGAACAGCGCGGACTCCTCGCCGCCCTCACCGGCCTTGATCTCGACGATCACGTCCTTGGCGTCGTGGGGGTCACGCGGGATGAGCAGCTCGGCGAGGCGCTCCTCCAGAACCGGCAGGGAGGCCGCGATCGACTCCGCCTCGGAGGCGAAGGAGGGATCCTCGGCGGCCAGTTCGCGGGCCGCGGCCAGGTCGGCGCGCGCCTGCTCCAGCTCGCCGGCGGCCTTGTGCAGCGGCACCAGCTCGGCGTACCGACGGCCGACTCGGCGGGCGGTGGCCTGGTCGGCGTGGATCGCCGGGTCGGCCAGCCGCTTCTCCAACTCGGCGTACTCGTCGAGGAGGCCGGCCAGACGCTCGCTGCTCATGCTGCGGATGCTCCTTCGAGGGTGCGGGCGCCGGCCCGGGCCAGGCGAAAACCGGGTGGAACGCGGACGGCGCCCGCGTCCGGTGGAAAACCGGACGCGGGCGCCGAACGGAGAGTTACTTGGCCTTCTTGGCCTGAACCTTGGCGTACTTCTGCTGGAACTTCGCGACCCGGCCGGCGGTGTCGAGAACGCGCTGCTTACCGGTATAGAACGGGTGGCAGGCGCTGCAGGTCTCGACGTGGATCGCCCCGCCCTTGGCGGTGCTGCGGGTCGTGAACGTGTTGCCACAGGAGCAGCTGACCTCGGTGGTCACGTACTCCGGGTGGATGTTTGCCTTCATCTCGCCTCGGTCCTCTCGTTGGTGGTCGCCGGGTCGCCGTCACCGCTCGTCGCGCCGTACGCGACGGGCTCGGGCGTGAACCGGAACCGGTGGCCGATTGACCAGTGTGCCATGGGCCTGAGCCGACCCGGCAATCGGGCCGCACACCTCGTCCGGCATCGTCAACACGTGCCTACCCGTCCGCATTCCCGACGCCTGGCGGGGCATTCGTCCACCCGACGAACCGCCGTCGCGTGCCCCGCCGGGGGTACGCCCGTCGAGCCCGAGGGGCGCCGATGACCCGACTGATCGCCACCCGGGGACTGCCCGCCTCGGGCAAGACGACGTTCGCCCGCACGCTCCAGCCGTCGGTGGTCCGGGTGAACCGGGACGACCTGCGCCGGATGCTGCACGGCGAGCGGCTCTTCACCCAGTGGGCGGAGGCGCAGGTCACCGTCGTGCAGCGAGCCCAGGTCGAGGCGCTGCTGCGGGCCCGGGCGGACGTGTGCGTGGACGACACCAACCTGCGGGCACGGACGCTGCGGGACTGGGCCGACCTGGCCGCCCGGCACGGTGCGGAGTTCGAGGTGCACGACTTCACCGACGTGCCCCTTGACGAGTGCCTGCGCCGGGACGCCGCCCGCCCGGCGGCCGAGCAGGTGGGCGCGGACGCCATCCGCCGGCTGCACGACCGGTACCTGGCGGGTCGGACCCTGCCGCTGCCGGTGCCGCAGGCCCGCACCGGTCGGCCCGCCGCCGTGCACCCGCCGTCGGCGGAACCGCCGGAGATCGTCCTGGTGGACATCGACGGCACTGTGGCGCTGGCCCTGTCACGCAGCCCCTACGACATGACCCGGGTGGGCGAGGACCAGCCGAACCCGGCGGTGATCGCGGCGGTGCGGGCCATGCACGCGGCCGGGTACGGGGTGGTCTTCTGCTCCGGGCGGGACGCCTCCGCGCGGGCGGCCACCGAGGCGTGGCTGGCCCGGCACGTCCGGGTCCCCTACCTCGGGCTGCACCTGCGGGCCGTCGGCGACTCCCGCAAGGACTCGATCGTCAAGCGGGAGATCTACGACCGGGAGATCCGGGACCGCTACCGGGTGGTGGGCGTGTTCGACGACCGCGTCCAGGTGGTGCGGATGTGGCGGGAGCTCGGTCTCACCGTGTTCCAGGTGGCCGAGGGCGACTTCTGAGGTGTGTCCGGACGGGCCCCCGAGCGCGCGGGGCCCGTCCGGACGGTTCACCGGGTGACCGCGACGGTGGCGTCGGCGAGGACGCCGTTGACGGCGACGGTGAGGCGTACCTGGGCGCCGGGCCGCAGTGCCGTCAGGGTGCCGGTGGCCGGGTCGAAGCGGGCCGTGTGCCAGGGACGCACCCCGGCCGCCCCGCCGATGTGCACCCCGGGCGAGGCGGACCAGTCGGCGCTGACCGGTGCGGCCACCGGGACCGTACGCCCGCCGGGCTGGGTCAGCGTGGCGGTGACCGTCGCCGGGGCGCCGACCGCCACGCTGGCCGGGGCGTTCAGCGCGAGCCGGTCCACGTGGGCGTGGAACTCGGCGTCCACCCAGGGTGGCCCCTCGGCGAGCGGGTCGCGGCGGGCCCGGTCGGCCTCGGCCGGGGTGACCGGGTCGACGCCGAACTCCGTCCAGCCGGTGAAGCCGCCCTGCTCGGCGGGGGTGGACGGGGCCTTGCCCGCGTTGCCGTTGATCACGTACGGCACCCCGTCCACCCGGTCGGCGTGGAACGTGCCGACGTGCCCGCCCACGAACAGCGCGCCCTTGCCGGTGCGGTGCTGGAAGTCGGCAAGCCACTGCTCCAGCAGCGCCGCCTCCTTGCGGTCGGTGAGTTGGCTGGCCTGCGCCGGGCTGGGGTCACGCGCCGGGTGGTGGTGCAGGACGACGACCGAGCCCACCCGCCGGTCGGTGGCCGCCGCGTCAAGCGTCTCGCGCAGCATCCGCACCTGGTCGAACCCGCCGCCGCGCAGCGTGCCGGTGGACGAGTTCAGCGTGACGAAGCGGGTGCCGTTGTGGTCGAACACCCGGGAGGTGGCACCGAACGCCGCCTCGAAGTTGCTGATCGGGGCGCCCATGATCTCGTGGTTGCCGGGCACGTAGTACCAGGGCAGCGCGTCGCCCAGCTCCTCGTCGAGGATCCGCCTGGCCAGCGCGAAGTCGACCGGGTAGGCGGTGTCCACGAAGTCGCCGTTGATCAGCAGGAAGTCCGGCCGGGCCGCCTTCACCTCGCGCAGCGTCCGCCGGGCCTGGGCGACCAGGTCGCTGTCCGGGTCGGCGGCCACGAACTGCGCGTCGGAGAGCACCGCGAACCGCCAGGGTGCGCCGTCCACCGTGCCGTCGCGGACCACCACCCGGTCGGTACGCGGGGCCACCGCCGGCACGTCGACAGTGGGCGGCACCTTCGCCACCAGGTCGTCGATGATCACCTCGCTGGTGTACTGCGCGGCGGCGTTCGTCTCGGCCACGTAGAAGCGGCGCACCCGCACCGGGTACTGCACCCCGGCGGGCACCGCGAACTCCACGTACCGCCAGCCGGTCCAGGTGATCAGCGGGCCGCGCAGCACGTGCTGGGTGTCCTGGGCGTCGTGCAGGTGCAGGCTGGGCCACTCCCCGGTGCCGTTGCCGTGGATCCACATGCCGAACGCCTGCGGCTGGCCGGGCACCTCGATCCAGGCGGGCGGGTCGGCGTACGCGGCCCGGGTGCCGGTGGACTGGCTGAAGTCGTACGACATTTTCAGGCCGGTGCCGGTGTGCCCGGGGGCCGGCGCGACCGACCCGCTGGCCCGGGCCTGGCTGAACCGCCAGGACGCGGCGTCGTCGAAGCCGGCGACCGGCACGTCGGTCAGGCCGACGGTGACCGGCAGGACGGCACTGGACCGCCCGACGTGGACGGTCACCAGGGCCGAGCCGGTGTCCCGCAGCGCGGTGACGGTCAGGTTGCCGTCGCCGGTGGGGGTGATCCGCAGCAGGTCCCTGTCGTAGTCGAGGGTCACGTCCCGCGGCTCGATCGGCGCGGTGTCGCCCTCGGCGTCGTACCCGACCACGCCGACCAGGGCGTTGCCGTCGCGGCCGGTGAGGCCGACCCGGGGCACGGTGGTGCCGACCCGGGCCAGTGGGCCGAGCACGGTGAGGTTCAGCGAGCCGGTGACGCGGCCCCGCGCGGCGGTGACCGTTCCGGCCCCCGGCGCGCCCGCGTGGAACACGCCGGCGCGGTCGACCCGGCCGCGTACCGCAGGGGTGGCCCGCCAGGTGGGCGCGCCGGCCGCCGGGCCGTACGTCTCGTCGTAGCCGGCCGCGGTGAGGGTACGGGTCAGTCCGGGGAAGACCCGGTCGGGCCGGCCACCGCGCACCGGCGAGACGCCCGGGGCGGCGGTGGGGTCGCTGGCCGTTTCGACCCAGTAGCCGGTGAGCCGGCCGCTGCCCTTCGGCGCGTAGATCGCCAGGCCGTTGGGCACGGCCCGTTCGCTGCCGTCGGAGGGGCCGTTCTCCACCTGCACGACCGACGCGCCCGGCTCGCGGGCCAGCAGCGTGGACGAGCCGCCACCGTCCAGGTTGAGCGCGTGGTGGGCGCCCAGCTCGGCCATCATCCGGCCCATCTCGGTCTGGGTGACGCCTCGGCTGTCGACCTGACGACCGTCCACCGTCAACATGATCATTTTGCTACCGTCGGCGCTGAAGCCGACCGAGGTGCGCGGGGCCAGCGTGGGGTCGGCGATGCTCTGCACGACGCCGTCGCGGACCAGGACGTTCCCGCCCCCGACCGCCGCGTGCAGGTCGCTGCCGTCGGACGACTTGGGCCGCCAGGCCACCGTCACCGGGTCACCGGGGCGGAGCCCGGCGAGGGCGTCCGCGCCGGCGTCACGGCCGAGCAGCACGGTGCTGCCGGCGACGATCGGGCCGCTGCCGGCCACGTCCGCCACCGCGGCCACCCGACCGCCGGTCACGGTGACCTCGACCACCCGGGCCGCGCCCTCGACGGCACGCTGCCGGGAGTACGTCCCCCACAGCTCGGTGAACGCGCCGATGCCGTCGGCCTGCACCAGGTTGTTGAACTGGGTCAGCGGGACCGGCCCGGTGGGCAGGGCGGCGGTGCCGTCGAAGTTCACCTCGATCACCCGGCCGAGCCCGTTCGCCGTGATCGCCGCCGCGTTGCGGTGACCGCCGACCGCCGACTGGATCAGCTCGCCGTCGCGGACGCCGACCCCCTGGGCGGCGCTCGAGTTGTTGATGTCGAAGAAGTCGCCGTTCACCGCGGCGACCGCGCGCGAGTCGTCCACCGCCGTCCGCAGTGGCTCGGCCCGGCTGACCGCCCCGGAGTTGACGTAGTCGACGGTGGAGCCACCGGCGAGGTCGGTGGTGAGCGCGTCGGCGCGCAGCCAGCCGTCGGCGTCGTACCTGTCGAAGGAGGTGAGCTGCACGCCCGGCGCGACCGGCCGGGTGGCCTTCGTGGTCTCCAGGCCGCCGGCCGGCTCCAGACCGCCAGCGGCGGTTGCCGGCGCGGTCGCGGCGGTCGGGTCGGCGGCCAGGCTGACCGGCCCGTCCCTCCGGGACGACGCGGGCGGCGCGTCCTCGGCGGTGGTGGGCGGGCCGACCGTGACCGGGGCGGCGACGGGTCGGGTCGCGGGTGCGGCGGTGGCCGGCGGTGACACGGCAAGGGCGAGCAGCGGCGTCAGCAGCAGGACGCCGGTGCGGCGGGCGGATCGTCTGCGGGTACGCATGGACGACAGTCAACCCGGCGATGAATAGAAGTTTCAAGACCTGTCGGCTGAACCGAAGGAAAATTCCATCGACGGCGGGCGGACACGACGGAGGGGCACGGCCGTGTCGGCCGTGCCCCTTCGTCGTCGGTCACCCGGGGTTGGTTACTCCCCCGGCGTCGACTTCGCGATCTGCATCAGGAACTCGATGTTGGTACGGGACTGCTTGAGGCGGTCCAGCAGGAGGTCCATGGCCGCCTGCGAGTCCAGCGAGTGCAGCACCTTGCGGAGCTTGTGGATGATGGCCAGCTCCTCGGGCGCGAGCAGGACCTCTTCCTTACGCGTACCGGACGGGTTGATGTCGATGGCCGGGAAGGTGCGCTTGTCGGCGATCTTCCGGTCCAGCTTCAGCTCCGCGTTACCGGTGCCCTTGAACTCCTCGAAGATGACCGTGTCCGCCATGGACCCGGTCTCCACCAGCGCCGTGGCGATGATGGTCAGCGAGCCGCCGTTCTCGATGTTGCGGGCCGCTCCGAGGAAGCGCTTCGGCGGGTAGAGCGCGGTGGAGTCGATACCACCCGACATGATCCGGCCGCTGGCCGGCGCCGCCAGGTTGTACGACCGACCGAGCCGGGTCACCGAGTCGAGCAGCACGACCACGTCGTGCCCCAGCTCGACCAGGCGCTTCGCCCGCTCGATCGCCAGCTCGGCCACCGTGGTGTGGTCCTGCGGCGGACGGTCGAACGTGGCCGCGATGACCTCGCCCTTGATCGACCGCTGCATGTCGGTGACCTCTTCGGGCCGCTCGTCCACCAGCACCACCATGAGGTGGCACTCCGGGTTGTTGCGGGTGATCGCGTTCGCGATCGCCTGGAGCACCATCGTCTTACCCGCCTTGGGCGGCGACTGGATGAGTGCCCGCTGGCCCTTGCCGATCGGCATGACCAGGTCGATGACCCGGGTGGTCAGGATGTGCGGCTCGGTCTCCAGCCGCAGGCGCTCCTGCGGGTAGAGCGGCGTGAGCTTGTAGAACTCGGGGCGGCGCCGCGCCTCCTCCGGCTCCATCCCGTTGATCGTGTCCAACCGCATCAGCGGGTTGTACTTGTCCCGCCGCTGGTCGCCACTGTTGCCACCCTCGCGGGCCGCGCGGACCGCACCGGTGATCGCGTCACCGCGGCGCAGGCCGTACTTCTTGATCTGGGACATCGAGACGTACACGTCGTTCGGGCCGGCCAGGTAGCCGGTGGTCCGCACGAAGGCGTAGTTGTCGAGCACGTCGATGATGCCGGCCACCGGGACGAGCACGTCGTCCTCGCCGACCTGGGGCTCACGCCCGCCGGTGTCACCACCGGTCTCGGCGCGCTCGCCACGCCCACGGCGACGGTCCCGGAAACGGCTCCGCCGGCCACGCCGACCGCCGCCCTCGCCGTCGTCGTCGTCGCTGTCCCGCTCGGCGCGCTGGCCACGATCGTTGCGGTCGCCCCGGTCGTTGCGGTCGCCCCGGTCGTTGCGGTCGCCCCGGTCGTTGCGGTCGCCCCGGTCGTTGCGGTCGGAACGCTCGCCCCGGTCGTTGCGCTCGGCCCGCTCACCACGGTCGTTGCGCTCGGAACGCTCGGCCCGCTCACCACGCTCGTTGCGGTCGGCCCGCTCGCCGCGCTCGGCCCGCTCGCCACGGTCGTTGCGGTCGGCCCGCTCGCCGCGCTCGGAACCGTCGTTGCGGTCGGCACGCTCGCCACGGTCGGCACGCTCCGGACGCTCGGCCCGATCCCGGCGGTTCTCGCCCCGGTCGGTCCGCTCGCCGGTCTCGGCCTCGTCGGCACGAGCCTCGGCGCCCCGAGCCTCGGAGCTGCGAGCCTCAGCGCCCCGAGCCTCAGCGGTGCGAGCCTCGGAACCACGAGCCTCAGCGGTGCGAGCCTCGGTGGTGCGAGCCTCTGCCGTGGCGGTGCGGCTGCGGCGGGTACGACCCCGGCTCTCGGTCTCGGCGGCCGGCTCGGCGGGCGCCTGGTCGGCGCTGCGCCCTTCGGCTGCCGGCCGGTCGGCGGTCTCCCGCACGTCGGCGCGTACCCCCTCACGGGTCGGAGCGGCCGCAGCCGCGACCTCGGCCCGCGGTCGAGGGGTTCCGGCGGCGTTGCCGCCCTGCCGCTCGGAGATCGCGGCGATCAGCTCGCCCTTGCGCATGCGAGCCGTGCCGGAGATGCCGAGCGACGCGGCCAGGCTCTGCAGCTCTGGCAGCAGCATCGCCGACAGACCGGTGCCGCTACGCCGACGACGGGCGGGAGCGGCAGTGGTGGCATCGCCAGCGACGTTGGAAACATCCGACGTCACGTCGGTGGTGTCGCTCAATGGATTCCTTCCCTCGATAGGCCGGGACTGCCCGGAGTCGGAGCTCAGGTGGCCGGGCGGCCTCGGTGCACCCGCCTCGCAAGGACGCGTCGCGGGAGTCTGTGACACAGCAGCCGGGCGGTATCCCGACTCACCAACTGTCGGTGAGCAGGTCTCGCCGTCTGCGGCGACCTGTGGAAACTGCGGTGCGGCGTGGGCCTTGGCAGGGGTGACGGGCTGACCGCCGAGAGCTTCGGGGTGCGCCGCCCCGCAGGAGATCGCGTGCTTCGCGGCTGTGCTAGGCCTAGAGCGTAATCAACTCTTCCGACCTGCGGCAACAGGGTCCCGCTCGGCGTGTCCAAGTCTACCCCGGGCAACCCGGGCGCCGCTGTCGTCTATCGGTAACTGCCAGATCTGCCAGTCTGTTCCCGCCGCGTAGCCTGCCGGCGGGTCGGTGAGCGCCAGCACGGTCGGCCCGGCCCCACTGACCACGGCCGCCACACCAACCTCTCGCAACGCGTTGACCAGGGCCGATGTGGCCGGCATCCCGGGTGCGCGGTAGTCCTGGTGGAGCCGGTCGACGGTGGCGGGAAGCAGCAGCGTCGGGTCGGTGGTGAGCGCGTGCACGAGCAGCGCCGCCCGTCCGGCGGTCAACGCCGCGTCGGCGTGCGGCACCGTGGCCGGCAACGCGGCCCGCGCGGTAGCGGTCAGGCCACGCTCGGCCGGCACGAAAACCGTCGGTCGCACGTCGGCCGCGACCGGCAGGGACACCGCGCGGGCGCCGGCCGGCTCGGACCAGGCCAGCGTGAAGCCGCCGAGCAGGCAGGGGGCGACATTGTCCGGGTGGCCCTCGATCTCGGCGGTCAGCCGGAGCACGCCCGCGGTGTCCAGCCGCTGGTCGCCGTCGACGACAAGCGCGCGGGCCAGCAGCACACCGGCGACGATCGCAGCGGACGAGGAACCCAGACCGCGCGCCTGCGGGATCCGGTTGACGCACTCCACGCTCAGACCCGTGGGCTGCGCCCCGAGCACGTCGAAGGCGGCCCGCATGGCGCGTACCACCAGGTGCCTGTGGTCGTCGGGCAGCTCGTCGGCGCCCTGCCCGGTCACCGTCACCCGGACCCCGGCCGGCGCCACCTCGGCCGCCAGGTCGTCGTACAGCCCGAGGGCGAGGCCCAGCGCGTCGTAGCCCGGGCCCAGGTTGGCGCTGGTCGCGGGAACCCGGACCCGGACCGGCCCGGCGGTGAAGTTCGTCGGCACGCGCCCATGCTAGGGGTCGGCACCGACCATCCGGTCCGGTGCCCGCAGCATGGGACCCGCTCGGTTCAGCCGGCCGGGTCCGGGACCGGCTCGGTACTGGGGTCGGTGAGCGACAGCTTGCGGGTGGCGATCCGCCAGCCCACCGCGTAGACGAGGGTGACCAGGCCGCACCCGGCCAGCACCACGCGCTCGTCCACCACGTCAACGATCAGGGCCACCGCCAGCTGGCTCACCGAGATGGCAAGCGTCGCGAGCATCATGTCGGTGGCGAAGACGCGACCGCGCAACCGGTCCGGCACCTCGCCCTGGAGGGCGAAGTTCGACATCACCCAGTTGCTGCCGCCCGCGAAGTGCGCCACGAAGACCAGCAGCAGCACCAACGGAAACCACCGGACCACCGACGCGCCCAGGTAGGACACGCCGTAGAGCGACATGGACAGCGCGAGCCCGGGCAGCAGCCAGGACCTGTTGGTCAGCACCCGACGCATCAGGATGGGCCCGACCAGCGCCCCCGCGCCGCGTACCGCGAAGAGCAGGCCGGCGCCCAGCGAGCCGACCCCGTACACGCCGGCGAGCAGCGGGAACACGGTCAGCACCCCGTTGCCCAGCCCGACCGCCGACTTCACGGTGACCAGCGCCAGCACACGCGGCCGGTGGCCGATGTAGCCCAGCGCCTCGCGGACCGCCGCCCAGGTCCGCTGGGCCGGGCGGTCGCTGTCGCGTGGCGCCTGCAACGGCCGGCGGATCCGCGTGGCCAGGCCCGCGGCGAGCGCCAGGCCCACCGCCGCCACCCAGAAGCAGGAGTACGGGCCGGTGGCCGAGCTGAGCACGCCGCCGAGCGAGGCGCCCACCACCGTCATGGTGCCCCAGGCCGAGCCGGCCACGGCGTTGCCGGCGGCGAGCTCGTGCGGCTCCAGGACGTTGGGCAGGGCGGCCTGGGCGGCCGGCGAGTAGAACGCCTTGGCGACCGCGACGACGCCGATCGCCACGAGCGCCAGCCAGGCAGTGCCCCGGCTGCGCACGCCGAGAAGCAGCAGCACGCCCGCCAGGGCGGCCACGTTCGCGCCGATCATGATCTTCCGGCGGTCGAACCGGTCGGCGATCGTGCCGGTGTACGGCAGCAGCAGCGCCACGATGCCGGTGTCCACGGCGAGCACCAGCGCGCCCCACACGCCGCTGCCGGTCAGCTGCGGCAGCAGCACCAGCAGCGGCACCATGACGAACCAGTCGGCGCCGAAGACCACCAGCTCGGCGAGGAAGAGATTACGAAAGCTCCGATTGCCGGTAAGGACCGAGAGGGTGGACGCCACGGAGCGGCACCCTACCCGGTCGACGTGGGGGCCACACCCGCTCCCAGCAGCGCCGAGACGGTGACGAAGGTGTAGCCACGCGCACGCAGGCCGGTGATCATGTCGGGGAGGCCGCGGAGCGCGACCAGTCGCCGCGGGTCGCCGACGTCGTGCCCGAGCACGATCGTCCCCGGCCGGACACCGGCCACGATCCGCCGGGCGTGACCGGCCGGGTCGCCCGGGTACTCACGCTCCACCATCTGCAACGACCAGAGCACGAGCCGGTAGTTCAGCCGCGCCGCCGCGTGCAGCATCGCACCGCCCAGGTGGCCGTACGGCGGGCGGACCAGCCGGGGCGGACTCCCGGTCACGTCGGCGATCGCGTCGTGGCTGCGGCGCAGATCGTCGTACACCGCCGCGGTGTCCATCTGGGCCAGGTCCCGGTGCCGCCAGCTGTGGTTGCCCACCTCATGCTCGGCGAGCAGGCCGCGTACGACGTCCCCGTGCCGCCGGACCTGCGCGCCGACCAGGAAGAACGTCGCCGGCACCCGGTGCTCGGCGAGGGTGTCCAGCACCATCGGCGTCCACTGTGGCGCCGGTCCGTCGTCGAAGGTGAGCGCGACCAGCCGCCGCGTCGTCGACACCGACCAGACGACCGGCAGGGCACCGGAGCCGACGTTCTGCTGGTCGTTGCCGATCGTGGCGCTGGCCGGACCGCCGGCCAGCGGCAGCCGGCGGTGGGTCAACCACGCGTTCAGGGCTCCCGCGCCGGCGACCGCCCCGGTCGCCACCAGGGCACTTCGGCGCAGCAGATCGCGCCGGGACCACCCTTGCGCGCTCTCGGTCATCCGCCCGCCCTGCTCGCCGACACCCCCATCACCTACTAGGAGTATGCAATGCGTGACGCAAAGTGCAGGTTCCGTCGTCCCATCGGAGTGTCCGGATGGACAACGGGAACGCCCCCGGCGGGTCGAGCCTGCCGGGGGCGTTCCGTTCGGTGTCGTCCGACTACTCGGTCGGCTCCGACGGGGGCAGCGGCGAGGTGCGGCTCCGGGGCAGTCGCAGCACCTCGAACTGGTCCGTGCCGTCCACCAGCGCGCCCGACGGGGCCGGGCGCGTCGCCGCCGGCTGCGAACCCTCGGCCGACACCGAGCGAGGCGTACCGGCCGACGTGGACGCACCGGTCGGCACCGCCACCTGGTTCGGGCCGTCCGGCTCGGCGGGCGCCGGAGCGGTCGGCTCGGTCGCCGCCGACCCGCCGTTACGCCGACGCCGCCGACGCTCGCGCAGCGACTCCTTGGTGTGCTCCACCATCGTGTACAGCGTCGGCACCAGGATCAGCGTGAGCAGCGTCGAGCTGAGCAGACCACCGATCACCACGACCGCCAGCGGCTGCGAGATGAACCCGCCCTCGCCGGTCAACCCGAACGCCATCGGCAGCAACGCGAAGATCGTCGCCACGGCGGTCATCAGGATCGGACGCAGTCGGCGCCGGCCACCCTCGACCACCGCCTCCCGAACACCCATGCCCTGGGCGCGGTACTGGTTGATCAGGTCGAGCAGCACGATGGCGTTTGTCACCACGATGCCCACCAGCATCAGCACACCGATCAACGCCGGTACGCCCAGCGGCGTACCGGTGATCAGCAGCAGGCCGATCGCGCCGGTCGCCGCGAACGGGATGGAGATCAGCAGGATCAACGCCTGGGTGAGGCTACGGAATGTGGCCACCATGATCAGGAACACGATCGCGATCGCGGCCAGCACCGCCAGCGCCAGGTCACCGAAGGCGTCCGCCTGGTCGGCGCTGACCCCACCGATGGTGAAGGTCGCCCCCGGTACGTCGATGCCGTCCAGCCGCTTCTGCAACTCCTGACTGGTCGCGCCCAGGTTCGAGCCGGTCGCCGTGCCCGTCACCGAGACGCTGCGCTCACCGTCGATCCGGCTGACCTGCTGCGGCCCCTCGGCCTGGGTGATGTCCGCGATGTCGTCCAGCTTGACCGGACCCACTGGAAGGGCGCGCAGCTCCTCCAGCGACACCGGCGGCTTCGCGCTCAACCGCAGAACCACGTCCTGCTGGCGGCCGTCGAGCGCCACCTGGCCCAGCGGCGCGCCACGGAACGCCTGCGACACGAGCTGACCCACGGCGGCCTCGGTGAGCCCGACCCGTCCGGCGGCGACCCGGTCGACGGCGACGTCGACCCGCGGCACCCGCTCGGCCAGGCTGGTCGTCACGTCCTCGACGTCCGGCACCCCGGCCATGGCCGACCGGGCTGCCTCGGCGGCGCGGGTCAGCACCTCCGGGTCGCTGCCCTGGACGACCACCTCCAGCTGGCTGGTCGAGGCGTCCTGCCCGCCACCGAAGGTGATCTCACCGAGGCCGGCGCCGAGCTTGTCGAACTCGCCGCGCAGCTTCTCGCGCATCTGCTTGGCGTCCGTGTCCCCGTCCAGCGCCAGCGACCAGCTCGCGACGTTGTTGCCGCCGCCGCCCGCCCACGGGGTGTCCCCACCGCCCGCGGTGACCTGGTACGTCTCGACCCCGTCGATACGCCCGAGCACCGCCTCGACCTTCGTGGCCGCCTCGTCGGTGGCCGCGAGGCCGGTACCCGCCGGCAGCTCCTGGCGGAAGCTGAGCGTGTCCTGGCCGGAGTCGTCCAGGAAGTTGGTCTCCAGCTTCTGCGCCAGCCCGAAGGTGCCGAAGAGCACCAGCAGGCCGAGCCCGACGGTGATCCAGCGGGTCGACCGCTTGCGGGTGGCGAACCCGATCACCGGCAGGTACGCCCGCTGCAGCGGGTTGCGCAGCTCCTTCTCCTCCGCGTCGCGCCGCACCGCCTCGTCGTCGACGGTGCCGCCGCGCGGCTTGAGGAACCAGTACGCGAGCACCGGGATCACGGTCAGCGACACCAGAAGGGACGCGAGCAGGGCCACCGTCACGGTGATCGCGAACGGCGCGAAGAGCTGCCCGACGAACCCACCGACCAGTGCGATCGGCGCGAAGACCGCCACCGTCGTGAGGGTGGACGCGGTCACCGCGCCAGCCACCTCACGGACACCTGTGATGATCGCGTACTGCTTCTCCTCGCCGTACTCCAGATGCCGTTTGATGTTCTCCAGCACCACGATCGAGTCGTCCACCACCCGACCCACCGCGATGGTCAACGCGCCGAGGGTGAGCAGGTTGAGCGAGTAGTCGCCGATCCACAGGGCGATGAGCGCCACCAGCACGGAGAGCGGGATCGAGACGGCGGTCACCACTGTCGACCGCACCGACAGCAGGAAGACCAGGATGACGATGACCGCCATCAGCAGGCCCAGCAGACCCTCGGTGGTCAACGACTCGATCGACTTCTCGACGAACGGCGCCTGGTCGAAGACCACTGTCAGCTCCGCGCCGGAGGCGTTCTTCAGGTCGGCCAGCCGGTCCCGGATCTCGTGCGAGATCTCCACCGCGTTGCCGTCCGGGGCGGCGGTGACGGCGATGCCGAGGCTGTCCTTGCCGTTGGTGCGGGTGATCGCGGTGGCCTGCGCGAGCTTCTGCTCGACGGTCGCCACGTCACCGAGGCGGACCGGGGTCGCGCCCGGCGTGATCACGATGCCGCGCAGGTCGTCCAGGGTGGCGACGGGCGTACCGACCTGGACCGGCAGGGCGAGGCCGCTGCCGTCGGTCACCGCACCGGCCGGTACCGACACGCCGTTGGTCTTCAGCGCGGCGCCGATCGCGGTGGGCTGCACCTTCGCCGCGGCCAGCTTGGCCAGGTCGGGGGTGACCACCACGACGTCGTCGCGGGCTCCCGTCACCTCGACGACGCGAACCCCGTCGATGGCCTCCAGCTCCGGCACCACAGTCGCGCGCAGCTTCTCGGCGAGCGCCCGCTCGTCACCGGTGCCGGCCGCGGCCAGCACCACCGCCGGCAGGTCGTCGGTGCTCCCCGCGATGACCTGCGGGTCGACGTTCTCCGGCAGCTGGGAGTCGATCCGGCTCAGCGCGGTCTGCATCTTGTTGACCACGTCGTCCAGGTCGGTGCCGAACTCGTACTGCACCTGGACCGTCGTCGATCCCTCGCGGGAGGTGGAGGTGACCTTGTCCAGCCCGGGGATGCCCTGCAGGGCGTTCTCGATCGGCTCGGTCACCTGCGACTCGACGATCTCGGGTCCGGCGCCGGGGTAGGCGGCCACGATGAACGCGGCCGGGAACTCGAGCGACGGCAGCAGTTGCTGCTTCAGCGACGGCACGGCGAACGCTCCGAACGCCGTAATCACCACCGCGATGAGGGCCACGAGCCCTCGGTTGGCGAGGCTGAATCTGGCGAGCAGCGACATCGGCCTGGCTCACTCCTGAACGAGAATGCGGGCGGGGATACCCGAAAGTGTGCCGGACTCGCCTACCTCGACCCCCGCCGCCCCCACACCGTCCCGAAG